>JANXXV010000549.1 GCA_025350445.1 Bryobacteraceae bacterium
CGCTTCAGCAGCAGCGCGGTGTTCGGCGCGGTGTACACGTTATCGCGATCGATCAATTACGCCGACAACAGCGATTCCGGGCTGACGTTCAATTACATTCCGGCTCTGGATCGCAATAAAGCAACGGCGGGCTTCGACCGCACGCACAATCTACAGATGTACGGCGTTTACGATTTGCCATTCGGCCCGTCGAAGCGCTATCTGCAAAGCGGCTTGGCCTCTTATCTGGCCAGGGGATGGCAACTGAACGGGACACTCAGTCGAACCAGCGGCAGGCCGTTCACCGTCGGTACCGCGAATACCTCGCTTAACGCTCCAGGTAACACGCAAACGGCTGACCAGGTGCTGACGAACGTGGCGGTTCCGGGCGGCCACGGTAACGGGCAGCCGTACTTCGATCCGAATGCTTTTGCACCGGTGACGGCGGTTCGGTTCGGAACCAGCGGCCGGAATATCATTCGCGGTCCAGGCCTGTTTAACCTTGATGCAAGCTTGTTCCGGACGTTCCGCCTGACGGAGCGATTCGCGCTGCAGTTTCGCGCCGAAGCGTTTGGCGTCACCAATACGCCGCAGTTCGGGCAGCCAGGTGCGACGGTCTCCTCGGCAACGCGGAATGCCGATAATTCCATCCGGGCATTGAACGGATACTCGGAGATTACCACCGCGAGCGGCGAACGGCAGTTCCGATTTGCGCTGAAGGTGATGTTCTAACCGGCTGGAAATGGCTTTGTGCGACTTTCCGCTCAGGAACTGACAACCGCCGGGGGGCTTCGGTTGAGTGAGTGTCGTTCCCGAACAAGCCGGAAGAAGGCGTCCGGCGCGGTATCGTGCGTTGCTGAGGGCTAGAATAGTGCGAAAGGGGCCGCGGATAGCATCCTGGTGAACGCCACCGTCATAGGCGAAAGCGAACTGATCGAGCAGTTTCTCTCGTCTCCAACGGCGGAGAACTTCGCGATGCTATTCCGGGTGATTGCTCCGCAAGTGATCGCCTTCCTGCGGGTCCGCGGGTGTGAGCCCTCGCTTGCCGAAGATATCTCGCAGGAGATCATGCTCACTGTGTACCGGAAGAGCGGCGGGCTTCGGCAGCGCGATCTGTTTCGTGCGTGGCTGTTCCGCGTCGCGCGAAACGCGCTATTGCAGCACCACCGGACCGCGGCCCGGCAGGTGCCTACCGAGGACATAGAGCACGCGCTGCGGAATCGTGGAAAGGCCGGCGGGGACTGGCTGCTGATTTTTCAGTTCAACGAATGGATGACGGCGCTGCATGAGGATGAGAGGGAAATCATGACGCTGCGATTTGTGGAAGGTCTGGAGTACCACGAGATCGCGTCGGTATTATCCCTTCCTTTGGGCACCATCCAGTGGAAAATCTTTCACTCCAAGCGCAAGCTTATGGCGCGGTTTGGGATCACGCAAGGAGAACAGCATGCACGGCATTGAGGAAGGAAAGTGGTTGGCGTTTCTGGACGGAAAACCCTGCCTGGAAGTGGAGCGGCATTTGCGGGTGTGCGCGGAGTGTAGCGAAACCTGGAAGCAAATGCGAGCCTGGCAAAAAGCTTTACGGGTAGAGGCTTACTGCTTGCGGGATGCAGCGGGCACGAGCAGTCATCGGATGGAACAGATGTTGGCCGCATGCGTGGGAGAGATTTCAGCCGGACGCGCTTGGACACCGCAACAGGCGACGATGCTGCTTCGCTCCCTGCTGGAACCACTCTGCGGCGCCGGTGCGGCGAAATCTATCACCGAACGGACGCTGCGCCGTTCCACAGGCAGCGATCACGCGTTCAATTCCGTTGGGTGGAGGGTGTTTGTGCGGAACTTGAGCGAAGACGTTGAGGCGATTTGCGGGTCGGCTACGGGCCGTCTGATAGGGTGCGCGGGACTCAGTCTGTCTGTGAGGAATGCGTAATGCTCCGCCGCCCGGTAAGCCTGGAGCGGGTGCTGTGGAGCCTGTGCGCGCTGGCCGCTCTAACCGGAGGGGCTGGGGGATTCTGGGTGCGCCACCCCGAGCTCGCTGGATGGCTGCCTTTTCTCTACATGTCGCGCAATTTGGTGATTGGCACTGCGTATCTGATCGCTTTCTTCTTTTGCCGGAAAATTCAGGCGGACTATCCCGCCGATTCCAGTATGCGATTCGCCTGGCGTCTGATTGCAGCCAGCTCAGCCTTCGCCGTCTTCCGCTATGGGATCGACTGGATCGCAGTATCGTGGCGGGACTCGATGGACCCCAATCTGGTTAGTCTGCGACAGATCCCGATTGCGCTCACGCTCGTTCTGTTAACCGGGGGCTTGGTCGCCATGTGGACTTCCTTTACCGCCATCGGCCTGGGCACGCGCTTCCGAAAGCTGGATTTGGTGGGCTTCGCCGCTACCGCGGCCTGTGTTCCGTTTGTGTTCTCTCTGCGCGAAGGCATGGCGGACTCGCACTCCAGTTACACATTTATCCGGCATATTCAGTCCGCAAGTCCGATATTGCTGGCGGCGCCGGCCCTGGCGGCGTTGGCGCTGCACCGCATCAGTCACGAGATGGGGCAGGGAACGCTGGCCGTTTCGCTACGTCTGCTGGCTGTATCGCTGGTGATGCGGCTGGTGTCGCTTTGGATCGGGAGCTCGGCGGTAGGGCGGGATGCATACTGCTACGCATTTGCCTTGGCGCTTCAATCAGCCGCCTCCTGGATCTTCGTGCAAGCCATATTTCAACGCTGGAGCCTGACGGTGAAGGCGACCAGACTGGCTGAGCGGTACGAACGCGATCCGCAGCGTGAGATCGCGGAACTTTCACGCAGGCTGGTCCAGCGGACATAGTTATTGGGCGGGAGGCTGCGGGCGATTGCTATCCGGCATGGCCCGCAAGCGCAGGCAGCAGCATGGAGCGCAAAATGCTTAATATATTGCGGCCCTTCCCCAGATCGTTATTCAAGACTCTGTTCTGTTCTTGCGGACGGTGCAGCAACATTTCCACCCGTCTGAACCAATAGCAAAAGAGAGCCGCGGAGATGAACATCATGAAGAAAAGCGCCATAAGTATCTCGTAATTAACGGACGTCCCATGGCTCTTGAGCGCATAAGTTTTAATTATAATACCAAACATAACGGCGGCAACGAATGGTGTTCTTCGAACTTGTGAAGAAACTCCCTGCCTAACGGTAGTTCTCAAACGAAGTAGTCGATGTATAGCCGGTCCACGGTCACATTCTTTTCCAGGCCGCCCCAATCCACCCCCTCCATCGTCATGGGATTAGCAACGCCGCCCACACCCTGATCGTTCCGCAACAGCCGTTGGCCGGTATGTTCCTCCAGTGCCTTGTAAAGGTTTGGAGCAGGCATCGTCCGGTGCTTGATGTCCTTGGCGAATTTCTCGTTGGTGGGAATCATGGCCACCAGCTTCGGATGAGTCATCTGTTCCAGGGCGGGCTTTAGGGTGGCATTGTGGCTGCCGTGGTGGCCCACCTTATAGAAAATAGTTCGCCTTAACAAGTCCGGAACATCGAAAATCTCTTTCTTGATATCGAACCAGGAGTCCCAATTTCCCACCTGGGCATCGCCGGGGAACAGCAGCACGTCGCCTTTGCCATCCTCGTCCTGGAATTCAAATGCCAACGCCAGACTGGTGTTGTTGATATATTTATCCATTTGCAAGGCAAGCGTGGATGCGGAATTAGACGCCTGATTATCGATGCGTCTCCACGCTTCCCGGTCGTCGTTATAGCGTGCCAAACTCGCCGCCAAGGAGGCGGCCAGCGCGGTTTGCATCTTGTCGTGCGGGCCCCAATTGCCGGACATCGCGCCGGGCAGATCGTAGGGAAGTCCGTCGGCCATCACGCCGGTGGCCGAGACAACGCGATTGAATAGCGCCGGATAGACTGTGCTGCCGGGCGTAATGGACTGCGCGCCCAATTTGAAATGGTTGCCCGCGGCCGCTACGCAGAATACTCCATTTTCGTAAGCGCGATTGTACGCATCCACCCAGAACTTGGTCGCCACCCCGCCCATGGAAAGCGTGATTACATCGCAGCCGTTGTCGATTGCGTAATGAACGGCCCGCGCCAGCGCATCGGTTCCCAGCAGCACTACACGTTCCGAGACGCGCAACGGCAGGACTTCTGCTTCTGGAGCGCCGCCCAGCGGTTGATTGCTCAAGATCGGGATGGGGCCGCCGGCCAGAATGCAAAGCGTCGCGGCGCCATGCCCGCGATTGTCGATCGGGAAGCCCAATCCTCCCGGATCGTCCGCGAACTGAGTTGCCGGATTCTGCGTGAAGTCGCGGCTCAGGTCCCGCAGAATCTGGTTCCGCGGCGGAAGAGCGTGGTGCGACTTGTCATATCCCGTATCGATATGGGCGATGCGTACCCGGCGTCCCAACGTATTATGCAGAGCCGCAAAAGCGCGCGCCTGCGCCAGTTGCGAGAATCTGGCGCCCAAATGCCATCCGGCTTCAGGACCCACCTGAGCGGTGGGGCTCTGCGGTTTCACCACGCACGTGGGACTGGCGGACAGCGCGAATTCCTCTTCGCGGGTGATGGTAGTCTGTCTTCGAAAGGGCACTTCTTGCGGGATCTCGGCTTCGATATAACTCTCGTCCCCGCGCCGCGCATATTCTTCATAGGCCGCTTCCCAAGGCCGTGCGCTTCGCGGCGCCTCTTGCACCTGAAATGGGGGACCCGCTTCAGCGGACGCGTCCAGTTGCAGCGGGCGAGCCGTCACCGAAATCAAACGGATATTGTTCTTCCCGGCGGCAGATTCTGTGCTCATGTCTTGCTCACGACCTTATGAATCTTATCCCAACCGGCATTGCTCGGAAACGGGGCCAAATATCCCTGAACTCCGAACCACCACTATGGGTCATGGATTCCCGTTGTTCAAATAGAAGAGCGGAATTTTGGAGAGTTTCAGGACAACCACGAGTGAGAATCACCGGAGAACGGCTTTTGTAACGCATTTGACAGCGTTTTCTCATAGGGCGCGAGTGACCGCGCCGGCAAGCTATTGCCCAGGTTGTCCGGGTGCGCGTTTCACCCAGCGGTATGCGGCGGCGGAGTTTTTCCAGAAGTACTTTTCGGCAATCGCCGGTCCCTTCGCGCCGAAGTATTCCCGCACGACGCTCAGCACTTGCGGGTATTCCGCCCATTGGTCGCTATTGGGCCAGTCGCTTCCGAATAGCACTCGGTTCTCGCCGAATACGCCAAACAATTCGTCTAGCCGTGCACGGTAGAAATTCAGATCCGTCGGCACTTTGCCGTCCACCCGCCGCAGCACTTCAGAGATTTTGACGTAGACCTGCGGCCGTTTGCCGATCTCGCGCAGAGCAGACTGATATGTCTTCAGAGCCGCCGCTTCGGTGGGAGGGCTAAACTGCGGATGATGATCGATCACAACGCGCAGGTTCGGGACCAGATCGGTACAGCGGACCACATCCGCCACCTGGGGCGAGGTATCCAGCACCAGCCCGGCGTCCGCCAGGGCTTTCAGGTCGGATACACAGGCGGGCTTTGACAATTCCGCACCCAGATTCCGGCCCGACAGATTGCGATAGCGAATCCCCCGGAACAGCGGGTTCCCGCGGAATCTGTCCAGGTTCTTGCGGAAGTCCGGCCGGCCCGGTTCCAGGTTGCCCACGGTGCCGACGATGATGGTGTCTTTAGCAGCAATATCGAGTACCCACTGGTTGTCTTCAAGCCAGGTGCTGCACTCCACTTCAATGGCGCCGGTGATGCCCAGCGGCACCGCGATCTTTCGGTATCGCTCCGGGAGCGCGGTCTTATAGAGGACGGAGTTGTTCTTGTCCGGCCACTCCACCCCTTGCGGCCGCCCGATATCGAACAGATGGATATGCGTGTCGATGATCGGAATGGAAGCGGCTTCCACTGTGGTCCCGGCAAGACCAAGCCCCGCCGTAACACCCAGGAATGTTCTACGATTCACCATGGTAGGGTTCCCCTTGTTAGAACTTGCATCGAACTGCAATGAGAATACTTCGGCCCTATGCAGGCCGTCTTACGGCTTCGTTGGCGGCCGCCGCGGCCCTTGGATCGAGGTACCGTCCCACTTCGGGTCGCCTTGGTATTTGTAGCCGGCAGGCAGTTTATCCCAATCCTCGCGCGCGATTCCGTTCAAGTCGAAGACCACCTTGCCGTCACGCACGGTCAATTCGCAGCTTAGTTTTTGGGTGGACTTTAGCCTCGCGTTGTACATATCCACATAGCCAAACGCGCCTTTCTCCAAACGGAAGACGGCAACATCGGCCACGGACCCCGCCGACAGATTCCCCAACTCTTCCTGCTTGATCTCTTTGGCCGGATTCGCGGTTGACCAGGCGATCACGTCGTTGAGAGATACGCCCATGGCCAGGAACTTATCCATCACATTGGCCATGTCCTTCATGCCTTTGTTCATGCTGCCAACATGCAGATCGGTGGAGATGGAATCCGGGCGGAAACCGGCCTTCACCATCGGCACGGCCACGCGCCAGGCGAAGCTTCCGCCGCCGTGTCCCACATCGAAGATCACGCCACGCTTCCGGCCCTCTACCATCGCGGGGCTCGGGCCGCCGTTGTCATCCTGTTCGCCGCGCAGCCCGGAATACATGTGTGTATAAATATCGCCGGGACGCAACACCTTCGTCAGCAGATCGTATAGCGGACGTTCAGCGCGTCTGGAGCCGTAGTCAATCATCACCGGAATATCGGCCAGCTTGCCCGCCTCCACCGCCTGTTCGTAGGGCTTCCACTCCGGCCCGCCGAAGTGCGCGCTCTTCACACCCACCACAACATCTTTGTACTTCAGCGCCATCTCCGCGGTAGGCTTGGCCTCCATGTCGTTCAGGTCCTGCTCGTACTTTCCGCCGCGCATCCCGTTGCCGACGATGTTGAGAAAGGCCAGCACGCGCGTCTTTGACCGGTCGATTACGCGGCTCTTGAAGTCTTCGAAATTGCGCCAGCCGGAACTGCCGGCATCCGCAATCGTAGTCACGCCGACGCGGAACGTATAGCCGTCCGGGTAAAGGCTCAAGTCTCCCGCATACGAACCCTTTTCGCCGCTGCCGGCGTAAACGTGTGTGTGGATGTCGATCAATCCCGGCGTTACATAAAGCCCGGAAACGTCCACCGTCTTCAACGCCTTTGCCGGATCCAGCTTCGCCGCAACCGCGGCGATCTTGCCGTCCTTAATCGCCACATCGCGCACGCCGCTGATGCGGTTCTTCGCGTCGATCACATGTCCGCCGCGCAGCAGCAGATCGTAATCGGCCTGAGCCTGCGCCAGCATAGGAAACGCCAAAAGAACAACCAACCTCATAGAAGCACTCCTCAAAAAATAGCTTAGGACGGCGGACCCCCAGGTCCGCGCCGAGGCCCCCGCCTCGGCACACTAGCCAGGTTGACCGGGCGCGCGTTTCACCCAGTGGTACGCAGCCACCGAGTTCTTCCAAAAATACTTCTCCGCAATAGCCGGACCCTTAGAATTAAAATACTCACGCACAATGCTTAGCACCTGCGGATACTCCGCCCAATTATCGCTGTTCGGCCAATCGCTTCCATACAGCACCCGGTTCTCGCCGAATACCCCAAACAAATCGTCCAGCCGCGCGCGGTAGAAATTCAAGTTCGCCGGAATTTTGCCGTCCACCCGCCGCAGCACTTCAGAGATCTTGACATACACCTGCGGCCGTTTGCCAATCTCGCGTAACGTGGCCTGGTACTTTTTGAGTTCCGCCGCTTCGGTGGGAGGATTGAGCTGCGGCAGATGGTCGATCACCACGCGCAGGTTTGGAACCAGATCGGTGCAGCGGACCACGTCAGCAACAAGCGCCGGATTCGGGTTCGCCGTATCCAGCACCAGTCCTGCATCCGCCAATGCCTTCAGGTCGGAGACGAATGCGGGCTTCGACAACTCCGTGCCCAAGTTGCGGCCCCACAAATTACCATAGCGGATTCCCCGGAACATCGGGTTCTTGTGGAACCGGTCCAGATGTTTGCGGAAGTCCGGCTTACCCGGCTCCAGATTACCCACGCTGCCAACGATGATGGTATCTTTCGCAGCCGTATCCAGCACCCATTGGTTATCTTCGAGCCAGGTGCTGCACTCCACTTCAATAGCGCCGGTGATGCCGAGCGGCGCAGCGATCTTCCGATATCGCTCCGGCAGCGCGGACTTGTAAAGGACGGCGTTGGTCTTCTCCGGCCACGGCACTCCCTCGGGCCTCGCGATATCGAACAGGTGGATATGCGTGTCGATGATCGGAATGGAAGCGGCTTGCACTTCCCTCTCGGCAAGCGCAAGGCTTGCGGTAACGCCTAGAAATGTTCTGCGATTCACGATGGTATTGTATCCCTTGTTAGAATTGGCATCGAACTGAAATGAGAATACACCGTCTTACCATCCTGAGTCTTCTGCTGTTTCATGCCGCCACCGCACAATCAAAGCGCGCATCGGCGGCTTCGCCGGCCGGCCGTGAGGCAGGACTGGAAATCCCTCACTTACCAAGACACTTCTTATCCGATTCATCCCAGCCAAATGTTTTGTCCCGCAGCAAACCATGGACGGAGGCGGCTGCCAAAGCCTGGTATGCCAAACAGCCCTGGCTGGTGGGCGGCAACTATGTCCCGGCCACTGCTATTAACGAACTCGAAATGTGGCAGCCGGATTCGTTCGATCCAAAACGGATCGACCTCGAACTCGGTTGGGCGGAGAGCATCGGGATGAACTCCATGCGCGTCTTCCTGCACGATCTTCTCTGGCAACAGGACGCCGCTGGATTTCGCAAACGCGCCGGCGAGTTCCTGCGCATCGCGGACAAGCATCACATCAAGCCGATGTTTGTCCTCTTCGATTCCTGTTGGGATCCATTTCCAAAGACCGGGAAGCAACGCGCTCCGAAGCCTGGCGTTCATAATTCCGGTTGGATGCAGAGCCCCGGTGCGGACGCATTAAAGGACCCCGCGCAGTATGCGCGCCTCGAAGCCTACGTCAAGGGTGTGGTGGGTGCGTTCGCGAAAGACAACCGTATCCTCGCCTGGGATATTTGGAACGAGCCGGACAATCTGAACAACTCCAGCTACATCAAACTCGAACCATCGAACAAAGTGGACCTGGTACTTGCGCTGCTTCCCAAGGCATTTGCCTGGGCGCGTGCCGCGGGCGCCACTCAGCCATTGACCAGCGGCGTTTGGAAAGGCAACTGGTCCGATCCCGCGAAGCTGTCGCCAATGGAAAAGATCCAACTGGAACTTTCCGATGTGATTTCATTTCATAACTACGGCCAGCCTGCTGAATTCGAGGAGCGGATACTTTGGCTGCGGCGCTACAAGCGGCCCATTCTTTGCACCGAGTACATGGCCCGCGGAAACAAAAGCACTTTCCAGGGAACCATGCCGCTGGCGAAGAAGTATCGTGTGGCGGCCTACAATTGGGGCTTGGTTGCAGGAAAGGCGCAGACCCATCTGCCGTGGGATTCATGGCAAAAGCCTTACGTAGATCGCGAGCCGGTCGTCTGGTTCCACGAGGTCTTCCGCACCGATGGCTCTGCTTATAAGCAGGATGACGTGGACTTCATCCGGAACATCACCGCAACGAAAACGGCTCAGTAGCCCTTAGCCTGATAGACCGTCATCCCGCCAACTACGGTCAACAGCGCCTCAATGTCCTTAATCTCGTCGACCGGGCACTTGGCAAAATCT
>JANXXV010000554.1 GCA_025350445.1 Bryobacteraceae bacterium
CAAGACCAACCAGGCAGGCCCCGATCGCACCTTCGTAAATGGCTGATCGCCGGCGCAGTCTTACTGCTCATTCCAATCCTCACCGTTTCCATGCTGGTTTCGCGCCTGAATCCAATGGCCGGCGAACAAGTAACGAAATTCCTTCGTGAAAAGTATCAGAGCGAAGTTGAACTGAAGGATTCGAAAATTTCACTGTTCCCTGAAGTCCGGGTTACCGGCGTGGGTTTGGTGATGTACTACCACGCACGGACTGATCTTCCGCCGTTCGTGAGCATCAAATCGTTCGAAGCCAGCGCCTCGTTGAGATCCTTATTTCAGAACACGAAACACGTCGGCACACTTCGCCTGGACGGTCTTACAATCGCCATTCCGCCGAAGTCCGAACGGCAGCCGATGCCAAAAGGCTCGCCGGCGACGCGCGGCGGCAGAGCAATCGACGTAGTAGTAGACCGCGTCGTTGCCGATGGCGCCACGCTGGTAATCCTGCCCCGGCAGGAAGGAAAAGATCCGCTGCAGTGGGACATTCACAGACTGACGCTGCATTCAGTTGGGGTTGGCCGGCCCATGCAGTTTGTGGCCACCCTGTCGAATGCCAAACCGCCCGGCGATATCCAGAGCACCGGCCAATTCGGACCCTACAGCCAGGATGACCCCGGCGCAACTCCCGTTTCCGGCAAATATACTTTCCAGAACGCCGACATTTCGGTGTTCAAAGGTATCTCCGGAATTCTCTCTTCCGCCGGCGAATACAAAGGCGCCCTGGAGAGAATCGAAGTGGATGGCGAAACCGACACCCCGGATTTTACTGTCCGCGTTGCCGGCAATCCGATTCAACTCAAGACGAGATTTCATTCCATCGTCGATGGCACCGACGGCGATACAATTCTTACCCCGGTGAACGCAACGTTTCTGCGATCAGCAGTTACGGCAAATGGGGGAGCAACGGGGACAAAGGGAGTGAAAGGCAAGACGGTGGCGCTGGATATCGTCGTTGCTCAGGCGCGGCTGCAGGACATCCTCAAGCTGGCTATCAAGTCTAGCAAGAATCCGATGACCGGGATCATCAGCTTCAAAACGAAGATGATCATTCCACCCGGGGACAAGGACATCGCCGACAAGATACGACTCGATGGACAATTCGGAATCGGAGCAGCCAAGTTCACCAGCCTGGAGGTGCAAAACAAAGTGGACAAGCTCAGCGGACGGGCGCGCGGGGATACGGACGATAGCGATGCGGAAAGTGTTGTATCGAACTTGCAGGGCCGCTTCATTTTGGATAACGGCAAAGTTACTTTCACAAAACTCTCGTTCAGCGTACCCGGGGCGCGGATACTACTGACGGGGTCGTACGGATTGCGCAGCGGCGAAATCGACTTCCACGGTACCGCGCGCATGGACGCCAAGGTCTCCCAAATGACCACCGGTTTCAAGTCGTTCCTGCTAAAGGCAGCGGACCCGTTCTTCAAGAAGCAGGGTGCCGGCGCAGTGATTCCCATCAAGATTACCGGCACCCGCGACAATCCGTCGTTCGGGCTGGAACTGCGCCGCAAGAAACCCGAAAACCGCTTCACACCGGCGGTGGGGCCGGTAACACCGTTCGTCCGCACCCCGCGCGGCAATATCTCCAGCGGAGGCGCCAGTCGCGGCAGGCTAGTCATTTACGTTTCCGGCGGCGGTTCCCAAAGCTCGATCCGGTTTCCGTCCAGATCGGTAATCCAGGCGAATTTTCCGTATTCCGATTGCTCGTGTTTTTCTTCGATCCGCACCCCTTCGGCTCGAAGCACTTCCAGCAGGGCGTCCAGATCTTCCACCCGGTAGTTGATCATGAAGTTTGATGCGCTGGGGTCGAAGTACGGAGTTGCCTCTGGAAAAATCGACCAGATGGTCATCCCGGCCTTCTCCGGTTCTTCTTTCTCCCGCCAGTGGAAGATCGCCGGGGCCGCGGCGGACCCGCCGACGCCGAGATGCTTTTCGTACCACCCATAGAGTTTTTCCGGGTCTTTCGATTTGAAAAAAATACCGCCTACTCCGGTCACTCGCTTCATGCTTTCATTCTCCATCCATTTCAAAAATAGATTCGGGTAATCCATTCGGCGGCCACGGCCGGCTTGGCCGAATTCTCAAGTTCGATCTTTATGTCCCACGTGCACTCAATGCCACCTTCCACGTCCCGCAAAGATTGCAGCGCCGCGCGCAAGCGGACCCTTGCGCCGGTGCGCACCGGAGAAACAAAGCGCACGCGGTTGAATCCGTAGTTAATGGTCATTCTCTGTTCACCCTCAAAGCGGAAAGTCTGGCGGAACAGATGACTCAACAGCGACAGCGTGAGGAAGCCATGTGCAATAGTTGTCCCGAATGGCGACTCACGTTCCGCCCGCTGCGTGTCTATATGAATCCATTGCGGATCAAGCGTCAACGCAGCAAACGCATCCACCTGCTGCTGTGTCACCGCGAACCAATCGCTCACTCCAATCTCGCCGCCAGCCGCCGCGCGCAGTTCGTCCAGGTCCTGGATCACTCTCATGAAAATTGATTCTATCCGTTTGTGGTACGATTAGCTCCCTGTGAAAACCGACCCTGCCGCCACAAAGAGCGGCTATGCTCTGGCCGTGCTGGTGGCTATCAACATTTTGAACTTCTACGACCGGCACATTCCGGGCGCGCTCGCCGAACCCATTCGCAAGGAATTCGGCCTCACCGACACGCAGTTAGGCCTCATGGGCAGCGCCTTCATCTGGATCTACGCGCTGATCGGATTGCCGCTAGGCCATCTGGCGGACACCGCCAGTAGAAAGAAGATCCTGGCCGCCGGCATGGCAGTGTGGAGTACGCTCACCGCATTCGCAGCCTTCGCTACAAGCTTCCCCCTGTTGCTGGTCTCGCGCCTGGGTGTCGCAGTGGGCGAGGCCGCGGCAGCACCCACAGCCACCAGCATGATTGGCGATCTGTTTCCGGCCGACAAGCGCTCCCGCCCACTCGGGCTCTTCATGCTTGGGGTGCCCTTAGGTGGCGCAATCAGTTATTTCTTCAGTGGTGCGATCGCTCACAGCTTTGGATGGCGCACGGCAATGGTGACCGCGGCGCTTCCGGCATTGTTCCTGCTGCCCGCCTTGTTGCTCATCCGTGAACCTATTCGCGGAGCCTCGGAATTGGCGCAGCCGAAAGTGGAAAAGTCCTCGGTCTGGAAGATTCTTCGCATCCCCACCATGTGGTGGATCATCGCCTCGGGAGCGCTGTTGAATTTCAATATGTACGCGCTGGCATCATTCCTACCCGCATTCCTCAGCCGCATTCACGGGCTCTCGCTACAAAACTCGGGCCTCGCCACGGGAATTATCTACGGAATTGGAGGCGTTTCCGGCGGCTTGCTTGCCGGCAGGTGGGGTGACCGCATCGTCAAACAGCGAACAGATGGACGGCTCCGCCTGGCCGCCTCCCTCGCGCTTGTGGCAGCGCCGGCCGCATGGTTCGGCCTCCTGTCACCAGCGGGCCTCGTTCTGCTGGCCGTGCTCCCCTGGATGCTTGCCTACGCGGCAATGAACACGTATTACGCGCTTGTCTATGCCTCAATCCAGGACCTTGTTCCACCCAATGCGCGCGCCACCACCATGGCGATTTACTTCATGGCGATGTATCTCTGCGGCGCTTCCTTCGGACCAGTGCTCACCGGAAATCTAAGCGACCGTCTGGCGCGCCACGCAGCCACTTCCGCGGGATCGCCGGTAGTTACTGAACTCTTCCGGGCCACCGGATTGCAACAGGCGATGCTGGTGATCCCCATCCTCTCCATCGCGCTGGCGCTGGTGTTGTATGCGGGCTCCCGCACCATCACCGCCGATATCCGCCGCCAGGAAGAACTACGCTATTCGAGTGCCGGAGCGTAGCTTGCCCATCATAAACAACCAGAAGCCCAACAGGAAAAGGAACGGGATCGCATTCAAAAGTGGCCGGAAAAGCGCAGTGGACGATTCCTTGATTTCGATGTCTACGGAACCAGCTTCCATCGCCGCGATGGCATCACGATAGTCCGAAGGCATCACGGTTCTTCCCGGGTTGCCGTCCTTCGCGCCGTAGGTTGCCGGATTCGCTCCAGAGTCCCCGGGAGTAATTGTCACAGTGCTCACATTGCCTTGCCGCACCTGTTGTAGAAACTTCGAATAGGTCGCTTTGGGCGAGCGGTCCGCAGAATCACGAGCCATCCAGCGCAGCCCGGCGGCGAATCCGATTGCGGCCAGGAATAGAGCCAGGGTTTTCGCATTCCACTTCATTGCTTCACATCCTCCTTGAACTCTTCAACGGAAACGGTAAAGCAGCCAAAGCAGCGCCAAGGCTGCAATCGACTGCGGATCGATCACGCCCGCAGGCGGCGAAGATCGCGGAAACAGGAAACGAATCGTTACCACAAGCACCGCAATCATCACCACGCCGCAAATCAAGATCTCCAGCGGTACCGCAGCGGTAGCGAACGCAAACAATGCGCCCAGGGCCACACAGAGTATGGGTTTGCGGCGGGAAACGGCGTACGCATCCCATAACGCGAACAGCACCATGGTGGTCACCGGCGCAATCGCCAGCAGGAGCAGTGCGGAATCTGTCCAAATAAATGAGCGATTCACGAACCACACGGCCGCCCCATAGGCCAGGTACATCGTCAGCACTTCAATCAGCGCAACTTGCGAATCGCCTTTCCGGCGCATCCTGCCGGCAATCACTAAAGGCACCGTGCGTATTGCGTCGGCTGCATACTGCGGCGGGCTCTTGTAGCGTTCATACAAATCGCCAAGCACTTCTTCCCGGCAAGACCGGGGAAGCAGAAACCCAACAATGGCCTCGGCAAGTCTCGAAGGACCGCGCTTCACCGGATCCAACCCTTGGCCCGCTCTTTGCCCAAACGGTCAAACACCGCTTCCCAAATGCGCTTGGCTGTAATAACGGATTTCTCCAACGCAAGCTCTCCCAGAGCCTCCAGGCGATAACAACGCTTAGCCCGGCCGCCGCGCTCTGGAGTGGGATCGGAGAGCCAGGATGTCACCAGCCCTTTCTCCGCCAGACGGTCGAGTGTCACGTAAATAGCACCCAACGACGCCGGCTTCGGGTGCGCCAGTTCGCCCACCTTGGCTTGTATGGACACACCGTAAGCATCGTCTTTTAGAGTCAGAATCGCGGTCAGGACCAATTGCTCAAACTGACCGATGGAAACGGGCTTCGCCATTACTCCAACAGAGTAAGACAAATGCGAGCGTCCGTCAATAGTATTTTCAAGAGGCTCTTTACAACAGGCGAACAAAGGGCGAATATAAGCATATGCTCACGCTCTTCCAGATTGAACCGCTTCCCTCCCCGGCGCTCATCGGCATTGCGAAATTGGCCGCATCCGGGCAGACGTTGGAGACGAAGCGCAAAGTGCAATATCGCGATTTGCCCACCCGCCATTGGATCACCCGTTGTTCGGCGGAGCGCATGCCTTTTGCCTGGACCATCAATCCCTACCGCGGTTGCGAGTTCGGCTGCAAGTACTGCTACGCCCGGTACACACACGAGTTCATGGAACTCCACGGCGTTGACGACTTCGAAACCCAAATCTACGCGAAGCACTGGCATGCACCCAACTTCGCGGCGGAACTCCGGCGCATTGACCCGGCCGAAACCATCGCCATTGGCACCGCCACCGATCCCTATCAGCCCGCCGAACGCCGCTACGAGCTGACTCGAAAGATGCTCACCGTGTTTGCGCAGGAGCGCGGGCGTCGCATTTATTTGATCACCAAATCCGACCTGATCACTCGGGACATCGACCTGTTCGAGAAGATCGCGCTGCACAACCGGATCGCGCTGACCATCACCATCACCACTGCCGACGCCACCCTGGCACGCCTGCTGGAACCGATGGCGCCCCGCCCTGAGTTGCGCCTGCGCGCGATCAAGCGTCTTGCCGAAGCAGGCCTCACCGTGAGCGTGAACGCCAACCCGGTGATGCCCATGATCACCGACAGCGAAGTGAACCTGGACCGGGTGGCCGCGGCTGCCGCCAGAGCGGGCGCGAAGGGCTTTCATGGCGGATTGTTGTTTCTGAAACCCTGCGCCCAGCGCGTTTTCTTTCCATTTCTAGAGGCAGAATTTCCAAAGCTGGTGAAGCGATATCACGCGCGCTACGCCAAGGGAGCTTACTTGAAAGGTGAATATCCTAAATTGATTCAAGACCGCGTCCGTGCCATTCGAAAGCGCTATGGTTTGGAGAACAACACCCTGGCTTGGGAATCAGATCAGCCGCAGTCCGGCGAGCAAATGAGCCTGTATTAGAGCGCCTTTTGAGGAACCCGCGCAAAACGGACCCGCTTCCGGCGGACAAGTCCGCCGGGTATCCCGTTCGATCGGCGCCGCCGGAAGCGGCCTTTGCGCTACTGATGAACAACCGGGATGGATGCCGAGCCATAGATGCGGCCCGCCTTCACCACGGCGGCGGGAATTAGCTTGCGATGACCGATTCGGTGCCCGCCGACCGAATCGACAAAATCGAAATCGCCTTCGGCCAAGGTGAGTACTGCCACGTCCGCCTCGGCGCCCACGCGTAGCGTCCCTAAACCCTTTGGAAAGCCAAACGTGTTTGCGGGATTGGCGGTGCACCGCTCGATCACCTGCTCCAGGGTCAACCCCATGTGCAGGAATTTTGAGAGCGTGGTAACCAGATCGAATACCGGGCCGTTGACGTTAAACTGGTGCACGTCGCTGGAGATCGTGCCCGGCAACAGATCCTGCTTCAATGCTTTTTCCGCGACGTCGAATGAAAAACTGCCGGCGCCGTGGCCAACGTCCAGGTGGATTCCCCGCGCCACTGCCGCGCGTACCGATGGCAGTATGCGCCCCTTGTCATCCAGAATTCCACCGCTGCCGTCACGGTAACAATGGGTCACCACATCGCCCTTCTTCAAAACGGCAAGAATGGCATCGAGAGTGGAATGCGTGCCTCCGATGTGGACCATCAGCGGAAGCTTCACCGCATCCGCCGCTTCGCGCGCAAGATACAGGGCCTCCAAATCGTGGCCGCCTGCGATGTTTTCCGTCAGCCGGATCTTCACGCCAAGAATCACGTCGCGATTTTGCTCAATGGTACGGATGGCAAGCTTCGGATTGGCGTAACGAAGGTCGAGTAGTTCGCCGTGCGGGTTATCGTCAGACAACGTAGACTGGCCCACCACGGAGATATTCAACAGCGCGAATACCCGCGTATCCACAACGTTGATCACATACTTTCGCAGACCAGGAAACGTATGCGCCCCGGCCGAACCCGCATCCAGGGCGGTGGTAACGCCCTTGGCGATGCAGTTCGGGTCCGCCGGAATACCCAGCGGAGCCACGCCGTCGTAGACATGGGTGTGAACGTCGATCAGCCCAGGCGTAACGATCTTGCCCTTGGCATCCAGCACGTTCCGTGCTTCGGTGGATGGGATATCCGCAGCCAGCCGGGCAATCTTGGTCCCGCTGATGGCGATGTCACGAACCGCTGAAATGGACTGCGACGGATCGATCACGCGGCCACCCTTCACAATCAGGTCGTAGCGCGGCGCGGCCGCCTGCTGCGCCCGCAACAAATCTTCCCATCCTGCCGCAAGGCCGCAAATCAGCGATGGCGTAATCGCAGTTCGTTTCAGAAAATGGCGGCGCGAGTGGTGATGCATAGCTACCGCTTCGACCGCGGCGTCGCGTCAGCCTGCGTCAAACCAAGCGCCCATTTCACGCCTTCAATCAGCATCTTTTGAATGTCCGGGCGGTCATACGTCTCTTCGCGATGCCCCAGGTTGGAGTAGTAGACACGGCCCTTGCCGTAGTTTTTCACCCAACCGACCGCGAAGTCCCTGTCCGTACGGTGTACTTTCGGATTCGCCATATCCAGCTTGCTCGCGTCCAGACTCATCAGCACCCGCACCTTATCGCGCGAGTAATTCTTGTACTGATAAATTTCGTCCAGAATGACAAACTGCTCGGGAAAATGCTTCATGCCGGGAAACTCGCGGTCCTCCACAATCACCGGAGCGTTAAACGTTCCCCACGGATGTCCATCGAAATAGCCGCCGATCATCTCGCCATACTCCGGCCACTCATAGAACGTGTCCGTCGCCGAGTGAATGCCGATAAATCCTTTCCCGTCGTCTTTGACGAACGAGAGCAGGTCGGCCTTCTGCTGGCTGTCCATCTTCAGTTCGCCCGTGGTGTAGAAAACCACCGCGTCGAAATAATTCAGATTATGCGCGTTCCCCGCCTCCAGGTTCTTCTTGGTGATCAGCTGCGCGTCGGTGCGTATGTAGGTATCCCAGAGGCCGGTCTCGCGGCCCAATCGCTCGATGGCGGCAAGTCCGTGCGATACCGAATCGTGCTGATAACCGGCAACTTCTCCAATGGCGAGGATTTTCTTCTTTTTCGGCTGCGCTTCCGCCGATACAGACACTGCCGCGATGCAGCAAAAAACCAGTAAGAGTTTTCTCATCCGTCTTCCTTCGAAGTCTTCTGTGTTCGGCGTAACGTGTAAATTTCCCGGCTCACGCTGGCGTGTTCCAACTTCTTCCAATCGTCATTCACGTGCAACAATTTCCCGCTGATATGGTTTGACGCTTCCGAGGCGAGAAACAACGCCAGTTGAATCTGTTTCTCCGGCGCAACGCCGCCCGTCAGCCGGACCTGCTGCGCCTCCTCGTTCTCTTTCCAACCCGCGCGGTCCCCCGCCTTCAGAATCTCGTCCGTCATGCTGGTGTAGGTTCCGCCGGGCGCCATGGCATTCACCTGAATATTATGATCGCGAATTTCTTCGGCCAGCGTCTCCACCAGCCGCACCACCCCGGCCTTTGACGCCGCATAGGCGGAAAACCAAGGCCGCGGTCCTGCGCCTCCGCGTCCGCTCAATACCACGATCTTCCCGGATCGTTTCTCAATCATGTGCGGCAGCACGGCCCGGATGGAGTACATCACGCCAATCAGATTTGTTTCGATCGTCTCCGCCCAAGCCTTGGGAGACGTCTCCGCGAGCGGCGCAATGGGCCCCTGCAGGCCGGCCGCGCAGATCAGAATGTCCATCGTGCCGTAGTGCGTCTTCATCCGGTCCACGGCGGCGGACATCTGTTCGAAATCGCAAACGCTCGCGCGGATTCGCAGCGACGTGCCTCCGGCGTGTTCAATTTCGAGGTTCGCCAGATCTAGTTCCGCCTTGCTCCGCGCCAGCAATCCGACCCGCGCGCCTCTGGCCGCAAAGCCGATCGCCAGTCTCTTTCCGATCCCGCGCCCGGCGCCGGTAATCAGTACACCCTTGTCTTTAACCTTGTGCATCAGCCTTAAATAGGGTACATGAAATCAAGCGGGCCGTCTGTAACTTCTTCGCAACCCTTGATATCCTAGGGGTGTAGAACAACCAGGAGATCCCATTCATGACGGACGAACTTTCCCGCCGTAATTTTATGAAAACGGCAGCCGTTGCCGCGTTAGCCGCTGCTCCGGCCTCAATGCCATTAATGGGCGCGAACGATCGAGTGAAGGTAGGTTGGATCGGAACCGGCTCGCGCGGCTACCACGTCATGGGCCAGATGTATCAGGGCAGCAAGGACATGGTTGAGGTGGTTGCCGTCTGCGACACCTTCAGCGGCAATCTGGCCAAGGGAAAAGATCGCGTGCAGACGATGGGCGGAAATACTCCCAAGACCTACCTCGACTACAAGGAGATCCTGGCCGATCCTTCCATCGACGTCGTGTTTATCGCCACGCCGGAGCATCTGCACTACGCCATGGCGATGGCCGCGCTAAAGGCCGGGAAGAATATTTATCTGGAGAAGCCCATCGGCCACACCATTGAAGAGGGTGCCGAGATTGTGAAGTTGGCCGAGAAGACTGGAAAGGTTGTTCAGGTGGGCACGCAGAACCGCAGCAACAAACTCTACATCCGTGCGAAGGAGATGTATGAACAAGGGATGATCGGCGAAGTGCATTATGTCCGCGCCTTCTGGTATCGCAACTTCGACCCGACCGCGCCGATTCCCGCCGCGTGGCGCTACGTGATTCCGCCTGACGCCGACGAGAGCAACTCCGATTGGAACAAGTTCCTCGGCAGCGCCCCGAAGCGCCCGTTCGACAAGCATCGCTACTACCAGTGGCGCAACTACTGGGACTACTCCGGCGGCATTTCCACCGACCTGCTGGTGCATCAGACGGACATCTCGAACTTCGTTCTGGGAAAGGTGCTGCCTTCCACTTGCATGGCGTCGGGCGGAATTTACCGGTGGGGTAAGCCGGACGACCGCGAAGTGCCGGATACGCTCAGCGCGCTGTATGAGTACCCCGATAATTTCCATCTGAACTATAGTTGCTACTTCGGCAACGATCAATACGGGTATGGCGAACAGTTCCTTGGTTCGGAAGGAACCATA
>JANXXV010000572.1 GCA_025350445.1 Bryobacteraceae bacterium
TGATTTTGATCGACGAGCTTGCCGATTTGATGATGTTGGAGCGGGCCAATGTGGAAGAGTCGGTCACTCGGCTGGCGCAGATGGCCCGCGCCGTGGGTATGCATTTGGTGCTGGCAACGCAAAGGCCCAGTGTGGACGTGATTACGGGCCTGATCAAAGCGAACTTCCCCACGCGCATCAGCTTCCGCGTGGCCACGCGCGTGGATTCGCGCACCATTCTGGACGTGATGGGCTCAGAGCATTTGTTGGGCAAGGGAGACATGCTGTTGCTGCCGCCGGGTTCGGCCCGGTTGACGCGCGTGCATGGGGCGTACATTTCCGAGACTGAAATCAATGCGGTGGTGGAATTCTGGAAGGAACAGGCGCAACCGGATTACGACAAGACGTTTCTGATGGCGCCGCCGTCCGAAGACGAGGCGGAGAATGCCGAGGAAGAGCTCGATGGCCAGGAAGATCCCATGTATCACGACGCGGTGCGCGTGTGTTTGGAGATGGGGAAAGCTTCCACGTCCACGCTGCAACGGCGGCTGCGTTTGGGGTATGGCCGGGCGGCGCGCATCCTGGACATGATGCAGCGCGAGGGAATCATTGGTCCGCCGGATGGCAGTAAGCCGCGTGAGGTGCTGAAGCGGCCAGACTGGCTGGAGGAGATCGATCACCAAATGCGGTAGGGGTGGGCGCGCAGGAAATGGCTCGACACGCCCAGGTATTCGTGTGGATGGGGGTAATCCGCAGCTCACATTATTGGCCGCCGATTCACGCCGATCAACGCGGATTTTTGGGGTGAACCGCCGGAATGCGGCCCGTGTCACAAATGCCTGGGGATTCCCACTAGCGGGCCGCCTGTTCGCAGCGGTGCTTGATTACCCGCAAGATGTTTTGTTGGATGTCGCGCATGATTGCGTCCGACCAGAAGGCGGCGTAGGTGTTGAAGCGCGTGGATAGCCGGTGTCTGCTGGATAGATGTAAAGTGGCGTGATTCCCGGCGGACGGCTGGATGATGTATTCGCCTTCCAACACGTCGAAATAGGGGCCGCCGATTGTTACGTGTTCGTCCAAAGTGGTGGGCGGAATGGAAGCCGTAGCCGCGCGGATGCTGAAGGCGAGTTGGTGTGGCGGTTCCCATCGTGTGATGGTTTCCATGAAGAGCACGCCGCGTTCGAACGTCGCGCGGCGGACCCCGCCTATTCCTTCGTGCGACAAGGTGGCTTCCACGGGACGCGGGAAGCCGATGCGGTGCGTCCACGAATTCTGCAACTCAGATGCCCGGATTGCGGGCACGCTCTTGATCTGATCCCATATGACGCCTGGCGGTGCGGCGATCTCGATTTCGGTCGCCACGGTGCGCATCCGTGCCTGCGGAGGACGAAGGTTCTCAAGGGGCGCGATTGCGATTGGCAACATCAGGCAACAGAGGAAAACCAGGTTCTTGCGCCGAGGATGGACGGCATCGCGAGTGAGTCCGGCGGCGATTCCGCCCAGGGACGACAGGAAGAGCGTGAGCGGGGCGAACAGCACCACGCAAATTAGTCCTTCCCAGGAGAATATTAGCGATGCCGCCAGGCATAGCAGCGCCGGGACCCACGGCATGGTCAGGCGTTCCCGCCAGCGGCGCTGGATGTAACTTTCCGAGATATAGACCTGGACGAAGCCGAGGACGAACGGCACTCCGAAGAGGAAGGCCTTCGACATGAGATCGAAGACCGGATAGGGATGATGGAAGCGGAAGAGTATGCCGTATAGAAACCCCGCCGCGACTCCGGCCCAACGCACGATGTGCCGATTGCGGTTCGGGAGCGGGGGCGGAGCGGTCACGTCAAATGATAACTTATGCTGAGTTCTGACATGGAAATGGAACAAGCGCAGTTGGGTGATCTCGCAAAGCGTTATACCGCGGCCTGGTGCAGCGGGGATCCCGCGAGCGTGGCTGCCTACTACTCACCGGAAGGCTCGCTCACTATCAATGAAGGCGCTCCGTCCGTGGGGCGGACTGCTATCGCGGAGGCCGCCCGTTCCTTCATGACCGCGTTTCCGGATATGCAGGTACTCATGGACGGCCTGCTGGTTGAGGGCGGCCACACCGTCTACCACTGGACCCTCATCGGTACCAACACCGGGCCGCGCGGCAGCGGGCGGAGCGTTCGCGTCAGCGGACTTGAAGAATGGAAAATTGGCGGCGACGGGCTAATTGGCGAGTCGCGGGGCCACTTCGATGCGGCCGATTACGAACGGCAGCTTGCGCAAGACGGGTAGT
This sequence comes from Bryobacteraceae bacterium, assembly GCA_025350445.1. The sequence continues at coordinate 2,255 of JANXXV010000572.1, forward strand.
GTATCGAATCACTAAAATAGATTGAGCTTTCCGTGCACATTGGCGCTCATCGGCGGCTAATAGGTTTTTCGGCTGTTCGAGCGGAAGGCATGGGCCGCGGATGAAAGTAGATGGGCGCCGCTGTCTTTATCCCTCACAGCCTTTCTTGGAAAGCATGGCCGGACGGGCGCGGAGGCAGTACGTACCTTTACTTTTCGCGCTGCCCGGCACAGGGCCGGCTTTCGGCGGTCGAGAATTTCCTTCACGGCTTGCCCGACGTCATTCAGGAACGGTTCCAACTCAATGGGTTTGCGGATATATGCGTTGGCTCCGAGCGACATGGCATCTTCCTGATCCTGAGGCGAACTGGATGACGTGCAGATGGCAATAAGTACCTGCTTGAAACGTTCGTTCTCCCGGAATTTACGCAGCAATTCCAGGCCGTCCACCCGCGGTATATTCAGGTCCAGCAGCACTAGATCGGGTACCGGGAACGAGCTCGCAGTCTCCTTCGGGAACAAGGCCTCCACTACCTCCAAGCCGTCGTCGAAATGAGTGATTTCGGACACGATTCCCTTAGACTGCAGCGCCAGGCGAATCAACTTTACATCGGCGGGGTTGTCTTCAACCAGCAGGATTGCCGGCGGCATTCGGGGTTGTCCTTTTAGTCTGCTCCGCGGCGTCACTTATTGTGAAGAAAAAGGTGGAACCCTGGCCGCGTACCGATTCCACCCAAAGTCTTCCACCGTGCTTCTCGACAATCTTCTTACAAATGGCCAATCCGATTCCGGTGCCCGCCTTGTCGCGGTTAAGCCGTTTGAAGAGGCCAAAAATGCGGTCATGAAAGCGCGCGTCGATGCCAATACCATTGTCACGAACGGAAATAACCCATTCGCCGTTGCATGGCTCGGCGCCGATCACAATCTCTAAAGGAATTTCGCTTCGATATTTCAAAGCGTTTCCAATCAGATTCTGGAACAACTGCACAATCTGGATGCGGTCGGCGGAGACGACAGGAAGGTCGTGGTATCCCGACACCACAGCTCCCGTTTCCTTCATCGCTAACTCCAGATTCTGGAGCGACCACTCGACGGCTGAACGCAAAGACACCGGGGCATATGCCAAGCCCTCCACATTCGTCACGCGAGAGTAGAGCAGCAGGTCGCGGATCAGCACGTGCATCCGCCTTGTGCCTTCGACGATGTAGCGGATACTTTCGTCAGAATCGGCCCCCAGCTTGCCTTCGTGCTGCACGGCCAGCAACTGGGCATAGCTGGCGATGGTGCGCAGCGGTTCCTGAAGATCGTGACTGGTGATATAGGCAAACTGCTGCAGGTCGGCGTTCGAGCGCGCCAAGTCCTGGGCGTGCGTGATTAGCGCTTCTTCGGTCCGCTTCCTCTCCGTTACATCAGTGATCAGGCAGACCGCGAGAACTCCTAAATGGGTGTCAACGTAGGTCAAACCGATTTCAATCGTAAACCCTGTTCCATCTTTACGGCGGCCGATGAGGTGGAGGCTGCGAACCAGGGGCTGGCTTCGGGGCGTCGGCGTAATGGTGTTTCGATGCTTGAAGTGAGCCGTCGAGGCGCCTTCCGGGATTAAGACTTCGATAGGCTGTCCCATCAGTTCTTCCCGAGAATAGCCGAAAAGCATTTCGGCCATGGCGTTCACGATGGTGATAATGCCCTCGCTATCGACACCGATAATGCCTTGCGCCGCCGACTCCAAAAGGGCGGCGATGGTTGCCTCGTTCTGCCGTGATTCTTTCTCAGCCTGTAGCCGCTCGGTCATATCGGTGATGAAAGCCACCGCGATGGGACCTTCCTTGGTTTGCAGATGGTTCAGACTAACGGCGACCGGAAACTCGCTGCCGTCTTTCCGCAGGGCGGCAAGATCTTCCCGCACGCCATGCGCTGGCTACGGGGATCCGAGAAAAAGCCCGCATGGTGCGTGGAATGATTGGCGCGGAAGCGTTCCGGGATAAGTGCATTCAAGTTTAACCCCTCGAATTCCTGCCGGGAATAGCCGAAAAGCCTTTCGGCCATGCCGTTCGTTTCCAGGATCTCACCCCGCTCATTGACAGTGATAATACCCTGCGGCGCCGATTCGAGCAGCGCGCTGATTTTTGCTTCTCTCTCCAGGGCACGGCGCCGCTCAGCGTCCCGGTCGTGAATGGCATTCGCCAACTCCGCCATGCGGTCCTGCAAGTGCTGGAACTCACTGTCTAGATTGCGATCGGAGTTTGAGATTGAATCCATGGTACGCCAATATCAAGAGAGATCGATTTTCCGTCGATCCGCCTGTCCGTGCTCTAATCCAGCGCAGAGGGCCACAATCCTTATTGTTATAACGGAGTATATCCGATCTTTCCCTTCCGTTCCAGGGTTATTTCGAGACTTTGCAAAAAGTCCGATCCTGCTGAGCCGTTGAGAAAAAATAGATCCACCGCCAGCTTCCTGCATCGCAAAGTAGTGGCCAAAGCTATTTGGGAAGAGACAATTCTTGCGGACAGCGATTCATGTATTGTGCTGGAAGGGAACCAGTATTTCCCGGTGGAATCCATACGCCGGGAATTTTTTGAAGCCAGCCTGACGATGACGGTCTGTTCTTGGAAGGGTACGGCGCGCTATTGCGATGTAGTCGTGAACGGCAAGATGAATATGGCGGCCGCATGGTATTACCAGGAGCCGAAGGAAGCGGCCAGCCGGATTCGCGGCCACGTCGCCTTTTGGAAAGGCGTCAGGGTGGTCCCCTAGCTGGAACCCCCTGTGCAGGATCGCCGGGTATTCCTTAAGCCATTTGTGGCCTCGACGATGGCTTTGTTCACGGCGGAAAACTTTTATCACTCGACGCGCGCAGGCAGCCCGATCAGAATGGGCGATTGTCTTTCGATAATTTCGCGATGACGCGATTCATGCTGAGTCGATACTTTCTCCGGGCCTCTCCCAACGATGAGATTTCTAGTTTCTCGATTGCTTCATTTGCCAGGCCCATTGCGCTGTCAAAGATCTGTTTACGTATTTCAGAAAGAGTTCTACAGGAAAGGAATGGCGAACCATCCTGACCCCGAGTTATGCGCGGGTAGCCGTAAGGTTTCTCGTGAAGCGTTGACAGGGGCACAGGCAGGCAGGATATTGAGCTGCGAAATCAATCGCGTTCGGGGTGCCGACGCTGTATCTCAAAGCTGCATCTCAAAGTGGAAGGTCACATCATGGATGACGATAAACGCGGGCCGTCCAGGAACCCCGCGCAGTCTGATACTCCTAGGCATGGGGCCGCCTTGATCTGGTCCGCCGGAATCTGCTTCACCGCTTGTTCCGCGCAGATCTCGGGAATACCTTCTTCCGCCGGGAGGCCATCGAAAGACGAACCGATTTCCCCTTTCTTCTTTTGAGCCATTTTTCGCTCTACTGCCTTCATGCGTTTCAGCGCATAGCCTTCCCATGTCCTCCCCGATCACGCAGAAAATCACCCTGCCCATTTTTCCATCCGTCAGGTCACTGCGTACTTACCAGAGTCCGTTCCCAAGGCTGCGGCAATACGGCATTCCGATGGGCCAGCCAAACTCAACCTTCTGCATGTCCCTTCCGACAACCTGGCGATCCTTTTGGCGAGAGACCCTTAATCCAGCTTCTAACAGGTTGGGTGCCGTTTGGCGATTCGTAAAAGAATGCCGAAAGCTTCTTGGAATGATCAACAAATCCCATGGTGCCAAAAATGGCACATGTTGTCAGATTTTCTGTTGATCCACGTCCATGCTCTCCTTGCCCGGAATCTGTCGCGCGAATCCCGGATAATAGAGCAATGCTAAATTCCCGTGCCCAGCGAAATATCCTCCTTGCCGGTTTGTTTCTTACCTTGGCGCAGTGGCTTTTTCCGCCGTGGCGACTGCATTTCACCGGCGGCGAGGGCTCGCCCGGAAGCTGGCCCGAAGGCTTCGCGTTTTTGCTTAAGCCTCCGCCGCCCGGCGTAAATGCCTACCAATATCATGCAGTCCTCACCGTCGGCATCGACTGGCTCCGCGTTTTTCAATTGTGGTTCATTACGCTACTCATGACGGCGGGATTCTGGTTTCTCTTTCGAAAACGGGATGGCGAGGGCGACTCCAGTGTCCTCCGCATGCTTGAACGAAGGAAGCTGCTCTCGTCGCTGCTATTCAGTCTGGGATTTCCCATTCCATTTCTGGGTGGACCCGTCGCCTACATAGCCGCCTACTTCCTGGTCACTGGAGTGGGTTTTGAAGGACTCGGTACGCTCTACCTCTGCACTATCGGGTTTTGGGGACTCGCCGCCTTCAGCCTGATATTCCTCGCCATTTTGCAAACTCTCAAATCCTTGCTCGCCAGAAAGATCGTGCTGATCACCGCCTTGGTGACAATGACGGGTCTCTCAATCGGCAAAGCTGTGGTTGATCAGGAACGTGACCACGCCCGGCAAAAGCAGGACCGGACCCAAGCCGACATCGCCAAGAAGCATCATGATACGGCGGTGCAGACTCTTCACGATCTCAATCGCGCACTGGCTGCGTACGGGAAAGAATATGGGGCATTTCCCCTCCAACTCGATTATCTGGAGTCTGCGAAAGACGGAGCCGGTCCCGACCGACTTCACGCCGCGCTGTTGCACTTCCCCCTACCGAAAGGCATAGAGAGTGAATACCGCTTTGATTACGGTCTCCAGAGGTCTCCCGGTGTCGAACCGGCTTCCTACCGGATCTATTCCGAGCGAATCGATAACGGTGGAGACGGTATCCATTTCGTCACCAGCGAGGATGGGATCGTCCGGCAGTGTTATCTCTGCAGCCGCGCGCAATGGGATTCCCCAGGGGGGCATCGCTCCGTGTTGGAATGGAACAACGCGCCATAACTCGCGTTGACAGTTCACTGCCCCAACTCATGACAAGTCGTACACCCAACCGCCGCCTTCTTCGTCCGATGGCACTCAATACAAGCCTTCATATTCGGCGGATGCTCCAACTCCAGCACCTCCCGCGCGGCCACATCTCCATGGCAGGACCGGCACGCCACCTTCGCCGCCCCATGCTTCCCGTGGCTGAAAAACACAAAGTCCGGCAGCTTATACAACTGCTGCGACGGGATATGATCCAGCACCTCGCCCGCCAGACCAGCCCGCCCATCGCCATCGCGCTTATGGCATACCAGGCACGTCTCCGCCCGCGGAAACCCGGCGCGCTCCGCCTTCATCGCATCCACGTGGCACATCGTGCAGGCCAGCTTCAACGTCTCATGCCGCTTATGGCTAAATGGCCCCGCGCTCAACGTCAAGGCAGCCAGTAAGCAACCAGTGAATCCGAGTAAGTAGCGTTGTATTTGTTCCCTCCTCCGGCCGCAATCACCACAAACTGCTTGCCGGACTTCTTACCAACATACGTCAACGGCGTGGCATGCGCGCTTGCGGGCAGCCGCGCGGTCCAAAGCTCTTTGCCCGTCGCTTTATCGAACGCCCGGAACCGGCTGTCGTTCGTTGCCCCAATAAACACCAGCCCGCCAGCGGTCACGATCGACCCGCCCATATTCGGCGCGCCCGTCGGCGGCACTCCTTTCGCGATCAACTCATCCACCACGCCAAATACGGACTGCCAGCGGAACTCTCCCTTGTCCAGATCAATCGCGGTCAAACGACCCCAAGGCGGCTTCTGGCAAGGATTCATTTTCTGGTCCCAAAACCGCGAGTTCGGCGTACCCGAACCCTGTGCCCGATACGGAACCTCCGAACCCTCGGGCCGCTTCGCCATGCGGTACAGCATCCCCACGTCCATGGAATTCACGTACAGCGTGTGCGTCTCGGGATCGAACGATCCGCCGCCCCAATTCGCGCCCCCGTTGGTTCCCGGAAACAACACCGTCGGCTTCAATCCAATCGGCGTGAACAGTGTGCCGAACACCGCCCCGTCAATCAGCTTGGCGCAATACGCGCGCGATTCCGGAGTCACGTCCGTCAACTCTTCGGCCGTCATCGACTGCCTCTCATACGGCGGCGGCTTCAACGGAAACGGCTGACTCGCCCAAGCCTGTTCGCCGGGCACGCCGCTCGCCGGCACGCCGCGCTCTTCAATGTCGAACAGCGGCTTGCCGGTCTGCCGGTCGAACAAAAACGTGAAGCCGGTTTTAGTGACCTGTGCCACCGCGGCCACCGGCTTGCCATCGCGGGTCACCGTCACCAGACTGGGCTGCGCGGGCAGATCGTAATCCCAAATATTATGGTGCACCGTTTGGAAATGCCAGATCCGCTTGCCGGTGGCCGCGTCCAGCGCCACCAGCGAATCGCCGTATAGCCCAGCGCCCTTCCGGTCGCCTCCGTAGTAATCGTAAGCGGGCGAAGTCAGCGGCAGAAACACCATGCCGCGCGCTTCATCCACGCTCAGAATCGACCATGCGTTCACCGCCGCCCGATCCTTCGTCGCCCCCTTCTCCCAAGTCTCATACCCGGGCTCGCCTTCCAGCGGAACGGTATGGAAACGCCACACCAGCTTGCCCGTAGTCACATCGAACGCCCGTACATCGCCATTCGGACCGTGCGGCTCGCCGTCCGCCGTGATCGATCCGCAGATCACCAGGTTCTTGTAAATCGCCGGCGGCGACGTCATGCCATAAGCGCGCCGCGGAAACTTGGCCGCGGCCCCTTCCCTCAGATCCACGGCCCCGTTGGTTCCAAACTCCGCGTCCGGTTTTCCCGTGGCCGCGTCAATCGAAAGAAGCCGCCCGTCCAGCGTGCCATACACAATTCGTTTCCGCTGCCCGTCGGTCCAATAAGCAGCGCCTCGATTGATGTACAGGTTGTAGATCTGCTCCTGATTCAACTGCGGATCGAAGGCCCACAACTGCTTCCCGCTATCTGCATCGAGCGCGATCAGCCGGTTGAACGGCGTGGTCAGGTACAGCACGCCATCCACCATCAGTGGCGTGGCTTCGAAGGCGCTCTTGGTGGGCAAAGCCGTCCCATCGCTCATGTCGCCTGTATGAAAAGTCCAGGCAACTTGCAACTTGCTCACGTTGGCCCGATTGATCTGCTTCAGCGCCGAGTATTTCATCCCGCCCGCATCGCCGCCGTAGGAATGCCATTCCTGCGCCAGGCACAAAACCGGGGAACACAACAACCAGACGAAGCCCCGCATTAGACCCCCTTCACCAAACCGCCATCCACTGCGATCGATGTCCCGTTGATATAGCTCGAACGCTCAGACGCCAGAAACACCACCAGGTTTGCGAACTCCTCCGGGTCGCCCAGTCTGCGCATGGGAATTTGGGAGGTCCATCGTGCTTCCACAGCTTCCAGACTGATGCCTTCGGCTTGCGCCAGCCGGCCCGCCAGGCCCTTCAACCGCGCCGTCGCCGTAAAGCCCGGGCATACGTTGTTCACCAGCACGTTGTCCGCTCCGCATTCGTTCGCCAGGCTCTTTACCAGACCCATCACCGCCCCGCGAACCGAATTCGACAGCACCAATCCATCCAGCGGCTGCTTCACGGCGACGGACGTAATCGTGATAATCCGGCCCCACTTCCGCGCACGCATCGCAGGAAGAACTTCGCGCACAAAAAATAGCGTGCTCATCAAATTCAGTTGCACCGCGCCTTCCCATTCCGCCACCGTGGTCTGGTCGAACGGCTTCGACGGCGGACCGCCCGCATTCGCCACACAGATGTCCACTGTGCCGAACCGCTGCCGCGTCTCCGCCACGAAATCGCGCACCTGCGCCTCCACAGACACATCCACTACACGAGCCAGCACCTCGGCCCCGTTGCATTCGCGAATCTCCGCCGCCGCGGCTTTGAGTGTGCTCTCTGTCCGGGCGCAGATGGCCAGTTTCACTCCTTCCCGCGCCAACCCCATCGACACCGCTTTCCCCAGCCCCGTGCTGGAGGCGGCCACCACCGCCACACGCCCCCGAATGCCCATATCCATTGGCTATTTCTTCCTCAGGTAGGCATCGGAACCGTCCAGCCAATCGGGCCGGATGGGGCTGAAAATGTCCAGGTCAATCGTGTCCTCCAGCGCCACTGCCTCATGCGGCACGTAGGACGGAATATGCAGTACCTCACCGGCATGCACGGTCACCTCGCGCCCTTCCAGCTTGAAGTGCAGCGCGCCTTTCAGGATGAAGGTGATCTGCTCACTTTCATGCTGGTGCAGCGGCACAATCCCGTCCTTGGCGATGAACACCTGCGCCACCATCGCCTTCTCCCCTGTGATGATCTTCCGCGAAATCGTGTCGCTCAAAACTTCCGTCGGGACCTTGTCCCATACAAAGTGCGTCATAGGACTGCCATTCTATCCCGATCAGCAACAACAGGGTGCGAAGTGGGTTAATAGTACACAACGGCAATGCGATATTTCCTAACGATTTTAGTGTTGGCAGCTCAGTGCGCCCTCGCGCAGGATACCGGCCGCATTACCGGCACAGTGACTGACGGCACCGGAGCGGTTGTGCCCGGCGCCGCGGTCAACGTCTTTTTCAGCGGCGGCGCTAAGCCGGTGTTGTCATCCCAGACTACGCAGGATGGCCTCATCAACATCGCGGGGGTTCGCTCCGGCGCCTACGACGTAACCGTGGAATCAGCCGGATTCGTGAAGTACACGCTGCGCCGGGTGCATGTCGATCCAGGCCGCGAAACCGTGCTGGCGGCCATCAAGCTGGACGTTGCTTCAACCTCCCAATCCGTGGACGTTTCCGCCGCGGCGCAAACCGTGCAGACGAGCAACGCTGAAATTTCCACCACCGTCACCAACGAACAGATCCGCCGTCTTCCGCTGCTGGACCGCGACCCTTTCACGCTGATCCTAACCCAGGCCGGCGTAAGCGCCAACGGACGCTCGGACACGGTGATCAACGGCCAGCGCGCCTCCCATGCCAACGTCACCATGGACGGCATCAACATCCAGGACAACTACATTCGCGACAATGCGGCCGATTACTCGCCGAACCAGTTGCTGCTCGATCAGGTGAGCGAGTTCACCGTATCCACGTCGAACACCAATGCGTCCGTGGGCGGCGGTTCGGCGCAGGTCACCTTCACCACACCGTCGGGCACCAACCAACTTCACGGTTCGGGCTTCTGGTACAACCGCAATAACATTGCATCCGCCAACGACTGGTTCAACAATCAGGCCGGCGTGGCGCGTCCGTTTCTGAATCAGAATCAGCTTGGCGGATCCCTCGGCGGCCCCATCAGGAAAGACAAGCTCTTCTTCTATACGAACTACGAAGCCTACCGCCAGCGCCAGCAGTCACCGGCGAATCGCACCATCCTCACCGCCGACGCGCGCCAAGGCATTTTCACAGACGGAAGTGGCCGGAAGGTGAACGTGCTGACCTTGGCGAAGGTCGGCGCCGATCCCGCCATCCAACAACTTCTCGCCCAGGCGCCAGGCCCGGAAAAGATCAACAACAAGGATCTGGGCGACGGCGTGAACTCCGGCGGCTACCTGTTCAATCAGCGTAATAACCGCACCCGCGATAACTACACCATTCGCGGCGATTATGTTTTGTCCACAAAGAACACCTTCGCCACAACCTACCTGTGGAACCGCGACAACTCCGACCGTCCCGACTCGGATACTTCCTTTTCGCCCGTCCCCACGGTGGTGAACACAAATCATTCCCACCTGCTTTCCACCTCGTGGCGGTGGAATCCTTCCCCCAGCCTCACCAGTGAACTCCGCGGCGGCTTCAACATCGCCCCCGGCTACTTCGATACCTCGCAAAAGCTTCCCGGCTACTTCGTCGATCAATCGTTTCTGAACGGCGCGACACTGTTCGACAATCCAATCAACCCGTCCCTGCGGCAGGGCCGCGACACAAACACGTACAACTTCTCGGACAACGCCTCTTTCATCCGCGGCCGTCATAACGTTCAATTCGGATTCCAGATGCAGCGCGTGGCCATTCAAGCAGTGGACGCCGGCGGAACCATTCCCACTTACTATCTCGGGATAGGAACCGGCAACACCGGTCTGACTCGCAGCCAGATCCCAGGCATCAACTCCTCGGATTTGGGCAAGGCGAATGATCTGCTAGCCGTTCTGGCCGGCTATGTCACTTCTTATACCGAAACATTCAACGTCAAAGACCGCACCTCGGGCTATGTGGACGGTGCGCCGAATCTGCGGCACTTTACACTGAACGACTATTCGTTTTACGCGCAGGACAACTGGAAGTTTAGCAACCGGCTTACCGTCACCCTGGGGCTTCGCTACACCGTCTACAGCGTGGTGAACGAGCGTGATTCACTCGAACTGCTTCCGGTTGTCCAGGGAGGGAATCCGATCAGGACGCTGCTCTCCGATTCCACACTGGACTTCGCCGGATCGTCCGCGGGCCGGCCCTGGTACAACACCGACAGGAACAACTTCGCCCCCAACGTCGGCCTCGCCTGGGACGTCTTCGGCAACGGCGGAACCGCCCTGCGCGGCGGTTACACCGTGAACTTTGTAAACGATCAAACCCTGCTCGCCGCCGAGACAATCACGGAAATCAACAACGGCCTCGTGAACAGCCTCGAGGTGGATGGCTTAAGGGGACGGCTCACCGGAAGTCTACCGCGGATCAGTGCGCCGGTCTTTCAAATACCGCGCACGTTTTCGCAAAATCACGACAGCGACCTGAACGCTGGGTTCGGGTTGATCGATCCCAACCTTCGCACACCCTACGTGCAGCAGTGGAGCTTCGGCATCCAACATGAAATCAAAGGGACTATCGTGGAAGCCCGCTACGTTGGCAACCACGCCACCAAGGGTTACCGCGCGTTCGACTACAACCAGGTGGATATCAGGAGCAACGGATTTCTAGACGACTTCAAGCGCGCTCAAAAGAACCTCGATCTCTCACAAGGAAGGAGCGGCGCCTATAACGCGAACTTCTCCGGCAGCCAACCGCTGACAATATTTCCCAAGCTCGCACGCGGCGGCAACCTGGGGAACTCTACCAACATCCGCTTCCTGCAAACAGGGCAGGTGGGTCAGATGGCGGCGCAATATACAACCGACGGCAACAACGGCAGCGTAAACTTCTTCCCGAACCCCAACGCCCTGGCTGCCGATTATTTAACCAACTACACCAACTCCACCTACAACGCCCTGCAAGTGGACGTCAGCCGCCGCATGGCCACCGGCCTCCAATTCCAAGCCAACTACACCTATTCGAAAGTGCTCAGCGATTCCACCGGCACCAGCCAGACGCGCCTGGAGCACTTTCTCGATCTTGGCAACGGCAAGATCGAACGCGCCCGCGCCGATTTCGATTTGACGCACGCCATCAAGGGCAATTTCGCCTACGATCTGCCCTTAGGCAAAGGGCACAGGGTTAACGGCGGGCCGCTGCACGCGCTGTTCAGCGGCTGGACCACCAGCGGCATTCTTACGTGGCAATCCGGAGCGCCGTTCTCCGTACTCTCCTTGCGGGGCACGCTCAACCGCGGCACGGGAACGCGTTCAGCCGGCAACACCGCCACTACGACGCTGAACAAAGGGCAACTCGACAATCTGTTTCAGTTACGGATCACCGGAGACGGCCCGTTCTTTGTGAATGCCTCGGCAATCGGCGCGGATGGCCGCGCGGCAGCCGCGGATGGGTCGCCGGCGTTCAGCGGGCAGGAATTTTTCAATCCTGAAGCCGGAACCATTGGCGCGCTGCAGCGCAGAATGTTCTCCGGCCCCTGGACGTTCAATCTCGATGCGGGCGTTATCAAACGAACCCACATCACCGAACGCCAGTCCATTGAATTCCGCGCTGAGGCCACCAATGTCACAAATCACCCGTCATTCGGGATCGGCGATCAGTTAGTTAACTCAACCACGTTCGGCCGCGTGACGGAGACATTTTCGATCCCGCGCCGGATCCAATTTGGGTTGTATTACCGCTTTTAGAATTAGGTTCCACACCCGCCCAACTCTTGGCATTCGATGGAGGGCGGTCCCCCAGGACCGCGCCGGACGCCCTCGTCCGGCTTCTGTGGCGGCCGCAGATACTGACGTAGTTCACCAGGGCCAACCACAAGCTTCACCCGCGCTCCCAAAATTTCGTCCAGAGCAGCGTTCCTCACTCGTATAACGCAAGCGGGCAATAGCTTCTCCAACGTCGGATAGGTGTAACCGTTCCGCTCTTGATGTCGTCTCAAGGGCCGTCGATCGGGCCGCCTGCCTGGCCAAGTCCTTCCAGATAGCCGTCCCAGCTAATTCTTTACAACACGCTACTGGGCGCAAGGTGGGGCGGACACCTTGTCTGCGCATAGGGGTTAAGATAAGCCAAACTGCGGACTTCGCAGCGCCACTCCCTCACGGTCGCGGCTCGGTTAACTGATTGATCCGGCTGAGCCGCGCGCGTGAGCAAGCGGTAGATGATCAACCGAATCCGGAACGTTTTCAAGAGCAAACGTTCTTATCTTAACGCCTATGCCTTGTCTGCGCCCGTCGTCAGCTCTTACGAGGGACACCACACTAGCTTGGCTTCCACATCACGTGGAAAATGCATTACCATGCGGCAAGTTTAGACGTGTCTTCGAATCAATTCAACTCCGCCACTAGCTCGTGCCGGCCGGGTCAATCACCATCACAAACCCATCGCCGCTCCCCACCGCGCCAGGCGAAGACGTCTGATAAGCCCCGCCGGTCACCTTCAGTGTGCGCTCGCGCGTAAACCCGCCGATGTAAATCCGTCCGTCACCCGTCACCCCAACACCGTAGCCAATCGTAATATTATCGCCACCTATGTAAGTCGAATAAGCCAGCCCCGGAGCCCCGGCAACCGCCGGATCGATCTTCACCACAAACGCATTACAACCATTTCCGTAAAGCGGCTGAATTGCGTTGGCTGTAGTCGGGAAATTCGCGGAATACGTATACCCCGTGACGTATATCTTCCCTGCGGCATCGCCGGCGATGTCATACCCGGCTTCTCCATCGGCTCCGCCCAGGTAGGTGGAATACTGCAAGCTATTCTTAAAGTTCAGCCGCGGATCGAACTTCACCACAAATGCATTGCCAATTCCACCATTGGTTGGCTGATACGCCCCGTCACTGGTTGGAAAGTTTTTCGACAGCGTGAAACCCGTCAACAACAGGCTGCCTGAAGCATCCAGCGCCAGCTTGCGGGGTTCATCATCGCCGCTGCCACCCAGATAAGTCGAATAGACCAGCGCGCCCGCGCCCAGCTTCAGATCCAGGCCGGCAATGAAAACATCGCCGCCGCCTTGATTTGAGCCCTGATACGCATTCCCCACCGTCGGGAATCCGTTGGAACTGGTCCAGCCGGTCACGTAAACCCGCCCGGTTGAAGCCACAACAATTCCCCGCCCTTCATCGGTGCGCTCACCGCCCAGGTAAGTGGAATACACCAGCGCGCTCAGATTCAGATCCAGCTTCGTCACAAACGCATCGCGTCCGCCGGCTGTCACGCTTTGGACCGCGTCGCTCGAAACCGGAAAATCGGTGGACGCGGTCACGCCTGTGACATATACTCCACTGCCGTCCACCGCAATCGCGTAAGCATTCTCATTGTCCGCTCCGCCCAGGTACGTCGACGCGATCAACCCATCCAGGGACGGATAGATCTTCAGCACAAACGCGTCCTTTGTGCCCTTAAGCGCCTTGCTCAGCCCGCCGCCCGCCATCGGAAAGTTCGTCGACTGGGTCGACCCCGTCAAATACAACAATCCGTCGGTCCCTATGGCCAAACCAGTCGGAACATCCGTACCATCGCCTCCAATGTAGGTGAAAGCCGTCACCGACGCCGCACCCGCGCGCGCGGGATTGATCCTCGCCACCCAAATGTCCGTCACCCCGCCCAGCGTTCCCTGATACGAATTGTCGGTCGCCGCAATATCGCTCGAATAAGTGTAGCCAGCCACGTAGATGATGCCCGCCCGGTCCACGGTCATCGCTGTAATCGCATCGTCGGAGGAACCGCCCACATAGCTCGAATAGACCAGCGGCGGATCGATAATCAGTTCCCGCGTCTTGTCGTAGCTGCCAACCTCAAACCCCGCCGCGTGCCGTCCGGCCATGCGGAAACGGCATGCCACTTCCCGGCGCACGCCGGCTGCGTTCAACTGATAAGCCACCGGCTTCTTCTGCGTCAATTCCCGATCCCCGGCGCGAACCAGCAGGTCGCCATTCGCAGCCATCCGCACTGCATCCGCGCCGCGAAACTTCATTTGGATCCGCCGCGGATTTGCCTGCGGCCGGAGCACGAAATCGTACTCCAACTGGCGGCCGTTTCCGTAGTAAACCAGATCCACGCCCGGGTAGACACCGCTGTATCGAACGCGCTCATACTGGCTGACACCTGTCTTCCAGCTCTCTTTCCGATTACCCGTGAAGTAAGACGTCTTTGCCGAAAGCGCATTCACACCATTCACATCAGGCGACACATTGGCCTGCCCCAACGAGATGGTTACCGCCTTGCTGCCTGCCCCCGACGGAACGAACACCACATCCCGGCTGGTGAAAAACAGGGAGTAGCCTTCCGTGCGCGCCGTGAACTTCACATCGGCGTTGTGCTGGCCGGCGTTTGCCTCGAACCGAACCGGCATACTGCTCATTAACTTACCCAATTCCGGACTGGAGGCGCCAAAGGCCGAGAGGACTGGAAAGAACAAGAACGCGCTAAGCCGTCGATTCACAAGCATAAAGACTCCTGACGTGGTGGTGCGCGGTCGAGTTATCAGACGATTTGTTAAAACTGCGTAAAGGCCCGGAGTCGCCGCTATGATTTCTTCCAGATTATATCAACCGCCACCAGGTCCCCTACAGAATCCTTGCTTGCGTCCACCGTGACCGTGCTTCCCAGCGGGATGTCTTGCGGCTTCACTTCTTTGTCGTCCGCCAGGAATCGCGTCTTCTTTGAGCGGTGAAAGGAAACCACCTGATCGTCCGTCGACTCAATGACAATCGCCTTCTTATCGATTGCCCGGAGTTTGCCTTTGAATCCGGCCACTGCGCTGGAAAGAACATCCGGCGCTGGAGCGCTGCGGCTGCCGCTTCCCCTGTTCGCTGGACGCCGTTGGTACTGCGCCTGCAATGGAAGAGTCGCCGCAAGAACGAACAGGGCCAGAATCAGGGTGAGCGGACGCTGCCAATTCCCCGTCCTCAGGCGTGCAATCCGCCACCGCATGGCGCGAAATGCAGTACTGAACCACGGGTTCATCGCGAGAAACACTCCCGCCGAAACAATAGCTGACCAGGACAGATGTATTCCGTTCACGAAGACAAGACGATGCCCGCAGGCGCGAAGGATACAGGGGTTGCCGGACATTCGTGTAAATGTTTGTATCGGCCGTGCCGATAAGCCCTTTAGCGAGGTCCCTGAAGAATCCAACATCATGCTGACGCGCTGGGCATCGTCCAAGATCGGCCAACTGGCACTGGCGGCAGTTCTTGTCAGCGCGGTCTTCTCGATCGCCTTTCCCTTCCGCCCGCGCACCGAATACCGCGTGTACCGTATTGGCGTCGACAGCAGTCCGCCAATGGCAGAAATTCAAGAGGACGGCAAACCAGCCGGCCTCGCCGTCGAGTTGATCAACGAGGCGGCAAGCCGGCGTCACATCGCGCTCGAATGGATTTCCACAGACCTTCAACCGGAGCGGGCATTGATCTCGGGCTTGGTCGATATGTGGCCCGTCGTCGGCATCACCGAGCAGCGGCGTCGCCTGTTCCACCTTACCGAGCCATGGTTTTTCAATACATTCTGCATCATTGAAAAGCAGCAAGGCGCCGATCGAACTCTGGGGAATCTCGTTAACAAAAAGGTCGCCTACACGGGCTTTCCCCTTGCCACTATGATTGCCAGGCAGTTTCTCCCCGGCGCGGAGTTGGTCAACATGGGACAACGGGCCCTAGTGCTTGATGCCGTGTGTTCCGGTGCGGCTGCGGCTGGCTTTGACGAATCGTCGTACGTCGGCATTCGCATGCTCGATCGACCGCCTGTGTGCCGCGATGTCGCACTGAAAATCAACCTTGTCGAAGGGGCGGTGGCGAATGTCGCCATTGGGTCTACTCGCGCCGCGGCGCCCGCCGCCGATGCGCTTCGGGATGAGCTGTCAAAGCTTGCCGTCGACGGAACCATGTTGAAAAGCCTCAACCGCTGGAGCTCATTTTCGGTGAACGAAACGCGTTCCATCCCCGCCATGCAAACCACCGAACAGCGCAGCCGGATTCTGACCTGCGGGTTGGGCCTGGCGGTACTCGCCTTGCTTTGCGTTCTGTGGCAGGTTCAAAGGATCTCCGCCGCCAGGCGGATCGCCGAGCGAGCCAACTCCGTAAAATCCGAATTCCTGGCCAACATGAGCCACGAGATTCGCACGCCCATGAATGGCGTCCTCGGTCTCCTCGGTCTTGTTCTCGACGGCGAGATCTCGCCGTCGAGCCGGAAAGAACTGGAGGCCGCCCGGCAATCCGGACAGGATCTCCTCGCGATTTTGAATGATATTCTCGACCTCTCCACCGTCGAAGCCGGCAAATTCCGCGTGGAAAACTCGAACTTCGATCTGCGCTCTACCTTGCAGGATCTGGCCGATTTCTTTGAGCCGCGCTGCCGCGAAAAAGGACTTCAGATCCACCTTAACTATCCGCCGTCCGTGCCTTCCACCTTCTTCGGCGATCAGCGCCGCATCCGTCAGATCGCCACCAACTTCGTAGGGAACGCCTTCAAGTTCACCGACCAAGGCTCTATCGTCATCGCCGCTCGGGAGGAACGCCATCCTGACGGCGAAGTGCTGATTCGCATCTCGGTGGCCGATACCGGCATCGGCATCCCGCCGGTGGATCAACAGCGCCTCTTTCAGAAGTTCACCCAACTCGACAGCTCCGCCAGCCGCAGGCATGGCGGTACCGGCTTGGGCCTCGCCATTGCAAGGGAAATGGCCACTCTGTTAGGCGGCTCCGTCGGCATGCAAAGCCATCCCGGCGGGTCCACATTTTGGTTAGAGATTCCCTTGTGTCCCCGTGAGCACACTCGCCTGAACCCGCACCAATCTCAACCGGAAACATCGGAACCCGAGCTTGCGGCGCCGCTCTTCCAGCAATCCAGCGCGCGGCGTATCTTGATTGCGGAAGACAACAAAGTCAACCAGCTCGTCCTCACCCGCTCGCTGCAAAAGCTGGGATACCAAGTGGATCTGGCGTGCAATGGACTGGAAGCCGTGGAGCGATGGGGAGTGGGAGACTACGACGCCATCCTGATGGATTGCCAGATGCCGGAAATGGACGGCTATGAGGCCACCAGAACCATCAGGGCCTGCAAGACAAGGCAAGCCCGGCTTCCCATCATTGCCATTACCGCCCATGCAATGGCCGGCGACGCGGAACGATGCAAGTCCGCTGGCATGGACGCCTACTTGAGCAAACCGCTGGTGTTCGCCGACCTCGAACGTTTATTAAAAGAGCACATTCCAAATTTGCGATAGCCAGGTCGGAATGGACAGCGGAGCCCCGGCCCCGCAGCAAGCCCCTGGCTGGCGCTTTTCATCCGGGAACTCAACGCAGTGACCTCCGCGCGGCTCAGCCCGTCCACCCGGGGAAAAACGGTTAAACCGCACCCGCCGGAGTCAGGCACATTCCGAATCAGCGATAATTCGAGCAATGGCCAACCTCTACGCAGGCACATCCGGCTTCGCCTACCCAACCTGGAAACCGCGATTCTATCCTCCCCAACTTCCAGCCTCGCGCTTTCTCGATCACTACTCCACCCGCCTGAACTGCGTGGAGGTGAACTACACCTTCCGCAACAACCCCTCGCCGAAGACGCTGGAAAACTGGATCAAAAAAACCCCTGCCGGATTTCTGTTCTGCCCAAAGGCGCACATGCGCATCACCCACATCCTCAGGTTGCGCGATGCCCGGGAAGCAACCCTTGCCTTCCTCCAGAACCTGGACCCGCTCCGCCGCGCCGGGAAACTCGGACCAATCCTGTTCCAACTGCCGCCAAACATGAAACTGGATCTCGAGAACCTCACCGCATTCCTGAAAATCCTCCCCAGGAAGCATCGTTACGCGTTCGAGTTCCGCCATGCATCCTGGTTTTCCGATGCAGTCTACAAAGCACTAAGGAAATACAACGCCGCCCTCTGCATGGCGGAATCGGAAACGCTGGAAACACCCCAGGTCTCGACGGCGGATTTCACCGTCTACCGCCTGAGAAAACCGAAGTACACCGCCAACGAACGCCGCGCAATCGCCGACAAAATGAATGCCCTGATCGCCGCCGGCACGGACGCCTACGCCTTCTTCAAACACGAAGAGGCACCGGATGGAGCGCTGCACGCCGAAAAGCTGTTGCGCGGCCTGAGAATACGAAAATCCGACCCCGCCCCCTATCCAAACCGGATCTAACGCGTCAAACCCCTCACTCGATATCAGTTACTATTCCCGATCACGACCTAATAAGGAGACTCACTTGTTGCCGGCTGAACGCCAGGGCAGGCTCGCCAGGTTCGGCGCCTTCGAACTCGACCGGCACACCGGGGAGCTGCGCAAACACGGTATCCGTATCAGGCTGCAAACCAAACCCTTCCAAATCCTCCTCGCCTTGCTCGAAACCCCCGGCGAGTTCGTCACCCGCGAAGACCTCCAACGCCGCCTCTGGCCCTCTGACACGTTCGTCGACTTCGAAAGCGGCCTCAACACCGCTGCCAATCGCCTGCGCCTCTCCCTGGGAGACTCCGCCGATAGTCCCCGCTATATCGAAACCCTCCCCCGCTCCGGCTATCGTTTCATTGCCCCGGTGGAGGAAATCGAGCCCAACACAGCGCCCGAAACTCCGCCCGGCCCGGAACAGGCTGCCCCGCCAACCCCCACCAGAGATCTGAAGCCCTGGCTAGTCGGCCTGGCCGCGGCCTGCGCGGTGTTGCTGATCGCCCTCGGCGTCGAATTCGGCCGGAACCGGAGCACACCGGAACCTGTCCTGAAGCAGATCACTTTCCGCCGCGGCACCGTCTTCAGCGCCCGTTTCGCGCCCGACGGCGAGTCCGTCATCTACTCGGCCAAATGGAGCACCGGCACGCGCCAGATCGACATGGCCAGCCCCGTCAGACCGGAATCGCGCCCCCTCGGCATAGAAAAACGCGGCCTCACCTCCGTTTCCAGGTCCGGCGAACTGGCCCTGCTGGGCCACGATCCCAGCAAGCCGTTGATGGACCCCATCACCCTTTCCCGCGTTCCCATGAACGGTGGCGCCCCCATGGAAATCGCCACCAATGTCACTGCCGCCGATTGGGCAACGGACGGCACGCGCATGGCTGTCGTCCGGTTTAATGAGGCAGGCGATGTCATCGAATTCCCCATCGGTAAAGTGATCTATCGCTCCAGCGGCCTGATCTCCGATCTCCGCGTTTCCCCAATATCCGATTCGGTAGCCTTCCTCGATCATCCGTTCCGCGGCGACGACGCCGGCAACGTAACATGGGCCGACACCCAGGGCAATCGGAAAACTCTCTCTTCTTATTGGGCCAGTTCCGCCGGACTCGCCTGGTCCGCTTCAGGCAAAGAAGTCTGGTTCACCGCCAGCCGCGCCGGAGCTGGACGCAGTCTCCACGCCGTCACCCTGGACGGCAAACTCCGGAATGTCGCCAAAATCCCCGGAAGCCTGCATCTGCACGATATTTCGCGCACCGGTCGCGTGCTGGTGGCCCGCGACAATGTCAGCGTGGGAATGACCGGTTGGCAGGAAGGCGATACCGCCGAACGGGACCTCTCGTGGTTCGACTGGTCGCGCGCGGCCGACGTCACTCCGAACGGGCAGCTTCTGCTGTTCGACGAAAGCGGCGAGGGCGCCGGTTCGCGCTACTCCACCTATATTCACCGCACGAAAACCGGCGAAAACGTCCGCATCGGCGACGGTCTGGCTCTCGCGCTCTCCCCCGATGGCCACTGGGCCGTGAGCATGATCGTACGGGAACCCGGAAAACTGCTGCTGCAACCGGTGGGAGCGGGAGAATCCAAGACCATCCCGGGCGCTGGACTCGAATACCTTTGGGTCCATTTCTTCCCGGATTCCACCCGCCTGCTCGTCGCCGGCCGCGAATCAGGTAAACAACCGAGGCTGTACGTTCAACCCGTATCGGGCGGAAAGCCACAGCCGCTTTCGTCGAAGATTCCCGCCGACAATGCCGCGATTTCCCTGGACGGCAAAACCATCGCCGTACTGCAGTCCAACGGCAAATTCGCTCTTTACCCGATCGCCGGAGGAGAAAGCCGAGTGCTCGATCTAGTCGAACCGATGATGCCCATCGCTTGGACCACGGACAGCCAATGGATCTTCGCCCACGGCAAAAGTGCGAGTCCGCCGGTTCCGATCTTCCGCGTGAACGTCAAGACCGGACGCGCCGAGCCCTGGATGCAGGTAGCGCCGACCGACCGCGAAGGCGTCGACACGTTGGCCCACATTCTATTGGCGCGGGATGGCAAGTCCTACTACTACTCGCATCACCGCAATCTCTCCGCTCTGTTTATCGTCGAAGGGTGGGGGTAACCGGTAAGCTATCGATACGAATATCACCTGTAATCCCTTCCACTTACACCGTTAGCTACACCTGATCTTCCGTCCATTGAAGTTAGCCATGCCCCGGCCGCAAACTCACCTGCAATGAAGACGGCATTACTGGTGCTGATCTTAACCTCGAAACGCCCGGAAGCCGGAAAGCAAGCCTTCGACCAGGGGCGTTACACCGAAGCCGAATCCGAATTCTCCGCCGCGGTCGTGCAGGCCGAAACGGAGAACTCGGACGCGGACCTCCCGATTCTCCTCAACAATCCCGCGAATTCCCAGAAGGCCCAAGGCAAGTTCGCGCAGGCGGAGCGCAATTACCTACGGGCTTTCAGGCTGTCCCGCGATCCGCAACGGCAAGCCCACCCGCTGCTCGGGCTCGGCTCGGTCAACCGCTCGTTAGGCCGGTACAAGGAAGCGGAAGCGCAGTATTCCCGGGCCCTCCAGGTTTTGAGTTCCGATTCGACAGCGAATCCGGCCCACCTGTCGCTCATCCTCAATGGAGTGGCGGAAATCTACCGCTTGGAAGCCCGTTTTGAAGACACCGAACGATCTTACCGCCAGGCCCGGGAACTCCTGCGCAACGCCGGACTCGCCAACAGCGCCCAGATGGCCGCGCTGGACAACAATCTGGGCCAGCTCTACATTTTGACGGGTCAAATGAGCAAGGCCGGACCGCTGCTCGCGAACGCCGTGGCAACCTGGCGGCGGACCCTAGGAGCCTGTCGGAGATAGAATTTCTCGAACGTAGAATCAATAACTTACGAACGTTGCATGGTCTGTAAGTGATTGATTCTTGGTCGAAAACAGCTTCATTCCGACAGACTCCTAGGTCCGAATCACCCGATGTACGCCACCGGCCTGAATAATCTGGCGGCTTTCTACTTCCGGCGGAAAGACACCCGGAAGCCGGAGCCGCTCTACCGCGAAGCGCTGGCAATTCATGAACGGCTACTGGGCCCGGACCATCTGTATGTTGCCGCCGATCTGAACAACCTCGGTACTCTCTACTCGGCCCGCCATCGCTGGCAAGAAGCGGCGGATTACTTCCTCCGCGCCCTGGCCATCCGGGAAAAGCAACCGGCCGCCGGCAAGGAAGAGCGGCTCATCACTCTGTCGAATCTGGCCGAACTCTACTTTTCCCGAAAGAACTACGGCTTGGCCGAGCGCTACTACGCGCAAATGGCGCCGCTGCTCGATCCTCAAATGGAAATCGACAGCACGGTAGTCCCGCAGTCGTTGGAAAACTATGCCCGCCTCCTCCGCCGCAAGGAAGAGTTTGCCGAAGCCGAGCGTCTGCTCATTCAGGCCACCAGGATCCGCGTGAGGCATGCTCTCCGGCAGTAAGCCGGGTATCCAATCCAGACAAACAAACCAATTCTATCCCAAACAAATCAAACCCACAATAATCCAAAGGCTCCGCGGTGGGGCGGGCCCCCTGGCCGGCGCCGGACGCCCTCGTCCGGCCTCTTCGGCAACGACAAATCCCTCGACACCCGGCAAATCCCCCGCTCGTACCAGAACCACGGCGCCAGACCGGCTCCCGGCTGCTAGCTTCGCCGCACGCAAAAAGCCTAAAACCACGGGCATCATCGATTCCGCGGCAGCGTGATTGTCTTCCACCGCCATGTCCGAAACGACGAAAACAAACCTTTCGCCGCCCTCGCCCATGGCCGCCGCAAACCGCCCATCCGGCGTCGAAATCCGCTCGGCACCCTTGAATTCAAGGTCCAGCCCCGGGGCAACAATCAAAGATAGAAGGCTCGTCCCATTCCGGAAGACCAGGTGCGCCAGGCTCCTACCCTCGAAATCGCATTGGTGCGCCGAAACCATCCGGTAACCCGCCGGAGCCGTGCTCGCGACCAGCAGAGGAAGCGCCGCAAATCGCCCATCCATGCGCCGTTGCTCAGCACGCCCAAGCACCGCGCACCGGATATGATCTCCAATACCAATTCGCAGCATTCCCTGAGTCTCGCCCTGACGCGAATGGACGGCGATCCCCGCGCCAAACAACAAAATCGCCGCTGTAGCTGCAAGCGCTCGCCGAATCCCGAAAAAAGGAGTGCTGGAGCGAGCCCGGATCTCGGATCGCAAATCTTCCTCAAACTCCCGATCGGCCCGCTGGTTTCGGACCGCCGATTTCAGCCTTTCCCGCAGGTCCGAAATGTGCGGATCTTCCCCCAAAGCGCTATCCCCTCCGGTGGATAAAGGTGCACCACACCGGAAATTATTCCCCCGGATATGACAGAGTCAAATTCCAGCCTTATCCCGCTTGGCAATTGGATTCTGCACCAACCCTGTCATTTTCTCAACCACGGCATTACAATAAGCGCCGGCCTTCCCCTGATCGAACCGCAAATACCCCGGGCCAGGCTGATTGAAAATGATCGGCGAAGGGAACGGATACGCCGGCCAGGTCCCAGCCGGAGGACCAGCCGTTGCCGGCGCATTGTCATACCGCCCGGCAGGAATCAACTTCGGATCGATAGCTTAAATACGCGCGTTCTCATTCCAACCCGCATGTCCGCCGTCTCCCTCAAAAAGTCCGCAAAAGGACATCGGAGCAGTTGGCCCGCCAATTCACCACTTCGCACGGACGTGATGCGCCCGCCCGGTCTTCTCCGCGAGGTCGTACAGCACGGCAGTCTGCGCAGCGCCATACCCGTTGATCACGATAATCTTCTCAAAACCCTGCCCCGAAAACTCCACGCTCACGCACGCCATCCCAAAGTTAAGCTCACCACACGCGGGCTCGCTAATCCCATCTGCTCCAGAAGAAACTGCAAATAGTCTAATAAGTCGGCCGATCGCATCAATTACGCTTCAGCTACGACCACAGAATTCGTGAGATACGCCAATCGCCCAAGGAGGCCGCCAATCGGCGGCCTCCTCTATTTCCGCTCAAGCCACCGACAGCGCATTCGCCGTAACAAACAAATTTCGTTCCCTAAAGGCCGACGGACTTTCCAGTAGCAGACACGCACGCATACTGGAACCGGAGGTCGCAAACCAGGGCCGCCGCAAATACCTCTCCGGCGCCTCGGTCCATTCCGGCCGCCGGACACCTAATGTAACCGAAAGTGCCTCAGCGGTAGCCGCCAGATACGCGTCGGCGACGGCGCCGAACTCCATGGAATCCCGCAAGAGACCGGGCTTCCCGCTAAGCATGAAGCCGCTGGGATGCGCCGCAAACTCGTGCAGGAAATCCGCCAGCCGCATCGAAAACTCATTCGGAGACGAGCAACCGCAAACAACCCCGGCAAGCGTCCGCGGCCGGGTCATCCACGCCACCGTTGAGCCTCAAAGATCTCATCAACCAGATACAAGGACCGCGGCAGTATCCTCGCCGGATCATAGTATTCCTGAACGATGTTCAACACTTCTTCGGAATTCTTCAGTTTCAACAGCTCAATCAGAAATGCGATATCTTCCCCATCGCCCCGTTCGCCGGAAAAGCCAACTCGCGCCGCCATCACTTTCATAGCAAGCAAGTATTCCGGAACTGGCGTTTGAACCCGAAGATTGGGGAAATCAAGGCCCTCGACTTTCTGAAAACGGGGCCGCTGCGATGCAAACCCTTTGACCGCATCTTTCAGCCAATCAACCGGCAAATCGAGTTCGCCGGCAACCAAACGGGCGGCTTCCCGTACAACCTCCGCTGGTGCGAAAATAGCGTCAACATCCTTTGTGGATTGGCGCGCTTGGAACGCCAACATCATGGCAGTTCCACCAAATATATTGATCTCCCCTACGGACGCCCTTTTCCTGTAATCGTTCCGACAGGAGACGCAGAGCCGTCAGAATGATCTCGCGGGTAAGCATGACGTTTTACTTATATTACCGCCACCCCCGCAAAAACTCCCCGAGCCGCTCCATAGCCGGAGCCAAGATCGTCTGGTCGGCCGCATAGCAAAGCCGGATCGACCCCTCGCCACCGGCGCCAAACGCCACGCCCGGTGCAAGCCCCACCTTCGTCTCCAGCAGCAGTCGCTTACAAAACGCAAATGAATCCGTAAGCCCTTCCACCCTGGGAAACAAATAAAACGCGCCGTCCGGTTTCGGAATCGTAATCCCCGGCATCGTCCGTAATGCCGCCAGACAGAAATCGCGGTTCGCCTGCAACCCCGCGTGCATCTCTTTCAGCGTGTCTTCGCCCGCAACCAGCGCCGTCTCACCCGCACGCTGCGTGAAACTCGGCGCGTGGGAAATAATGAACTCGTTCAACTGCGTAGCCCGCGCCACCAGATCGCGGCGCCCCACAATCCACCCCAGCCGCCACCCAGTCATGCAATAACTTTTCGAGAAAGATTGCACCACCACCACTGCATCGTCCCGCGTGCACTTCTTCAGGATGGAAGGCGCCGGAGCATTCCCGCCCGCGGCCGGATAATACAGCCGCTCGTAAACCTCATCGGCCATCAACCACAACCCGTGCTTCCGCGTGAAGTCCAGAATCTGTTGCTGCTCTTCATCCGTAGCAACCCATCCCAGCGGGTTCGAAGGCGAGGTATATAACAGCATCCGCGTGCGCGGGGTAACCGCAGCTTCCAGCGCCTCGAAATCGATGAAGTACCGTTCCCCGCGCAGCACATGCGGAATCTCAACCGGCGCCGCGTTCGCCATCGCGATAATCGCAGAACCGTTAGGCCATGCCGGCGTCAACACCAGCGCCTCATCGCCCGGATCCAACAGGCAGCGAATCCCCGCATTCAACGCCTGCACGCCGGACGCAGTGATCACAATCTCACCCAGCGCGTCCAGCGCCACGCCATGCATCTCTTCGTAATACCACGCCAGCGTCTTGCGCAGCGAAGGCAGTCCGGCGTTCTCCGTATAGAACGTGAACCCATCGGCCATCGCCGTTTGCGCCGCGCGTTTGATGAAATCGGGAGTGGGTACGTTCGATTCGCCGAAGTACAACTTCAGCACGCCGTCCATACCCATGGCGATCTCCGCCAGTTCGCGGATGCGCGAATGCGGAACCCGCAACGCGGACTGTGCAACTGCCGCGGCCATGGCGCTAACGGTTAGCCTTCGCCCCCATCAGTTCCTGAATGTGAATCAGGTCCGTCGGGTAGTCGCCGGTGTAGCAGGCGTAGCAATATTGATTCTTCGTATCCGCCACCGCGATACGCAAAGACTCGTGCGATAGATAGCCAATGGAATCGGCTTCCACATAGCGGCGGATCTCATCCACCGTGTTGTTCGCCGCAATCAGTTCACTCTTGTTCGGCGTATCCACCCCGTAAAAACAAGGCGAAACCGTAGGCGGGCATGAGATGCGCAGATGCACTTCGCG
>JANXXV010000602.1 GCA_025350445.1 Bryobacteraceae bacterium
ACTTAACGCAATTCAGCACCGCGGAAAGCTTCCACGACCGTGGGCCGAAATGGAACTCCATTCTGAACCGCGTGCGCAATAACGAGATGCCGCCCCGGGGTAAACCAGCGCCGCCGATGGCGCAGCGGGAAGCGTTCACCACCTGGGTGCTGGCCTCCTTAAAAACGGATGCATGCGCGGGCGGAATCGTACCCGGCCCCGCACCGGTCCGCCGGCTGAATCGCAACGAATACTCCTCCACGATTCGCGATCTGCTGAACCTTCACGTCGATGTGGGCGCCAGCCTACCCGCGGACGGAGCGGGCGGCGAGGGATTCGACAATGCGGCCGAGACCTTGTTCCTGTCCCCGATTCACGCCGAGAAATACCTGGACGCGGCCAAACAGGCTCTCGATTTCGCCGCCAAAGATCCCAGGTCGCGCGCGAAGTTCCTCACCGCGAAGCCCGGCAATGGTCTTACACCCTTGCAGGCCGCGCGGAAAATTCTGGAAGAGTTCGTGCCGCGCGCCTTCCGCCGGCCGGTTGACGAAGGCGACCTGCTGGTCTATCTCGGATTATTTCAATCGGCGCGGAAGAGCGGCAAGTCTTTTGACGATTCCATTCTGTTCGCCATCCGCGGGGTTCTGGTTTCCCCGCAATTTCTGTTTCGAGCCGAGCCGGTAAATCCCACCACGGAACCGCGGCTGCTGGACGATTATGCGCTCGCCACCAGGCTGTCGTACTTCCTCTGGGGCAGCACTCCGGACGGTCTGCTGCTGGCGTTGGCTGAAGCCGGTAAACTGCACGAGCCCGAGATTCTGCAAGATCAGGTGGCGCGCATGTTGCGCAATACCAAGTCGTTCGACTTCGTTCAAAGTTTCGTCGAGCAGTGGCTGGGTACGCGCGCTCTGGGCCAAACCATTCGTCCGGATGCGAAGCTCTTCCCGGCGTATTCGGGTGACGAGGAACTGCAAGGCGACATACGATATCAGCCGGTTTTGTTTTTCCGCGAGATCCTCTCAAACGACCTTTCCCTGCTGAATCTGCTGGATTCGAAGTTCACCATCGTCACCAAGAAACTGCAAAAACTTTACGGACTGGACGTGAAGCCGCCGCGCGGTAATAACGGCAGCGCCCCGCAGCGGATCGAACTGCCGGACGGCAGCCACCGCGGAGGATTGCTGGGCATGTCGGCGGTGCTAGCCGTTTCCTCTCATCCGCATCGCACCAGTCCGGTGCTGCGCGGCAAGTGGATGTTGGATGCCATATTGGGCACGCCGCCGCCACCACCGCCGCCGAACGTGCCGGCGCTCGAAGAGCCCAAAGGCGAAGCGCCGAAGGCCGTTCGCGAACTGCTAACGCGCCACCGGGCGGACCCCGTTTGCGCCAGTTGCCACAGCCGCATCGACCCGCTGGGATTCGCGCTGGAAAACTACGACCCGCTGGGCCGCTGGCGGAACGAGGATGGCGGTAAGCCGGTGGACGCAAAAGGCGAACTGCCGGACGGCGCCACCTTCGACGGACCGGACCAGTTGAAGGCCGTGCTGCTGCAAAAGAAGAGCCTGTTCGTTCGTAACCTGACGAACAAAATGTTGGGCTATGCGCTGGGCCGCGGGCTCACGCTGAAAGATTCGTGCGTGGTGGACACCATCGTGGCCGAGGTGGAGCGGAACAATTACAGCGCCCATTCTTTGATTAATTCTGTTGTGATGAGCATGCCGTTTCGATACCAGACCGGGGCGATTCCGGCGGTCCCGCGCCCGCGTGCGAAAATGGAGAAGAAGCAGTGACAGCCATGCGAAACATCACACTCTCCCGACGAACTCTTCTCCGCGGTGTTGGCGTAGGCCTGGGCCTCCCGTGGCTTGAGGCGATGATGCCCGCGCGTGCGGCGGCATCTCCCAAAGCTCCGGTCCGCATGGCAATGCTCTACATGGCAAACGGCGTGAACACCAGCATGTGGACGCCGGAGGGGCAAGGCCGCGACTTCGTGCTGTCGCCCACGCTGGCGCCGCTGCAGGATTTGAAAGGTCAAATCCAGGTAGTGAGCAATTTGTGGAACGCCGGCGCAGACACCGGCGATGGGCACTACGTCAAAGAGTCCAGCATCCTCACTTGCACCACCATCAGCAAGACGCTGGGTGTCGATATCAACATGCACGGCATCTCGATGGATCAGTTGGCGGCGCAACGAACCGCCGGCCGGACGCCGCTGCCGTCGCTCGAACTGGGAATTGAGCCTGAGTCCACTGGTGTGGACGGCAATGTCGGGTACACCCGTGTTTATGGATCTCACATCGCCTGGAGCAGCCCCACCACTCCGCTGGCGCGCGAGATCAATCCGCGCTCTGTGTATGAACGGCTGTTCCGCGCATCCAATCCGCAGGGTAATTCAGTGAAGGAAGATACGCTGCTACTGGACCGCGTTCTTGGACAATCGAAGAAGCTGCGTTCGCAGGTGGGCGCCGGCGATCGGGCAAGAATCGACGAGTACCTCGAAATCGTCCGGTCTCTGGAAGCCAGGCTGGAGCGGGCGAGTGATGGAACCAAGTCGTCGTGGAAGCCGCGCGCGTCGATCGATGCCGTTGCCAAGCCAACCGAGGCACCGCGGGATCATGCCGAGCATGTGCGTCTGATGCTGGATATGATCGCGCTCGCTTTCCAGAGCGACACCACCCGCATCGGTACGTTTATGTTCGGTAACGCGGTAAGCGGGCAAAACTTCCGCTTCCTCGAAGGTGTGACCAACACGCACCATGAAACTTCTCACCACACCAAAGATCCGGAAAAGCTGAAGCAGTATCATCTGATCAATCGCTGGCATATCGATCAGTACGCCTATCTGTTGCGTAAGCTGCAGGGCATGAAGGAAGGCGAAAGTACCGTGCTGGACAATTCCATGATCCTGTTCGGCTCTGCGTTAAGTGATGGAAATTCGCACAATCCGCACAAGCTTCCGCTTGTTCTGGGCGGCCGCGGGGGCGGACGGATCGCTGCCGGACAGCACTTGGTATTCCCCGAAGATACGCCGGCGGCGAACTTGTATGTATCGATGTTGGACGCGTTTGGAACGCCGGTGGAGCGATTCGCCGACAGCACCGGCCCGCTGGCCGGAGTGCTGGCTTAGCGAATCACTGCTCAGTCTTCGGACTGTGCTCCGTGACAAACTTCTCCCAGCGCGCGGTTTCCGCCGGATTCGACTTCACACCACCGCCACCCCGGAACACCAGAGCCGCGTTGCCGGCAGCCGGCACATGTCCCGCTTCAGCGGCTTTCACCCACCACTTCGCAGCTTCGGCATAGTCTTGTTCCACGCCTTTTCCGTTGGCGTAAAACATACCCACGGCCGCCTCCGCCGGCAGATAGCCCTGCTCGGCCGCTTCCAGCGTATTCTTGAATGCTAATGCAGGCTGTTTGGGAACAGGCTGTCCGGTTGCCAGATTGTAGCCAAGCAGCGAGGCGCCGCCCTTACAGAAAAGATCCACCGGTTCTGTAGTGCCCCGGTTACCCGGCAGGTTCGCCGCGTTGTGCGCGGTTCCCCAACCGCATACTTCGTAGTCCTTCAGATAACCGGCGGCCTTCGTCGAAATCTCATCAAGCCATTGCGCCCATCCGCCATTCGGAACTTTCCGCTCCGGCCGGCCGAGGTCGCCGCGGAATTCACGATCGCGGATAGGGGCAAGCGTATTGGCCGCCATCACACGCAACTCTTCGTTACTGTCTTCCAGCAGTCCGGCTAATGCCCTGAACAATGCCGGGTCCTGGCGAACGCCTCGTACTTGCAATCGCACCGCCTGCACAATCGCATCGGTAGCACTTACACGATCGTTTTGATCCGCGGCACTATTCGTGGCCAGGTTGATCAGAGCCTGCTGCGCCGCCTCCGACCGCCAATTCGCATTCAGCGCCAAAGCGCGTATCGCGGACCGGCGCACCTTGGCGGAAGCATCCTTCAGCCGCTTTCCCAAAGCCGCCATAGTGTCTTCATTGAAAATGGCATAGACACATGTCTCCGCGGCGGCTGCGCGGACAGTGGCGTCCTGGCTGTCCAGAAGTTTCTGCACTACCCCACCCGCCACCGCACCGCCCACCAGCGCCAGGCCAGGAAAGTAACCCTGCGCATTGATCCATTCTTTGCCGGCGTGCTTCAGCAGTTTCATCTCCTCCGCCGAAGGTGGAATATTCTTGTTTCGCAGACGCGTAGCCCAGGCGATGGCATCGTCGTTGCTCGGCGGATGATACGTTCTGGCCCCCAGATCTTCGAACTCGCGATAGATCACATGGTAGCCCTTCGCATTCACGCGCGCATAGGTGTCGCGCACCGTTGTCAGGTGGTACGACAGGTCTCGCAATCCAAGCACCATGTAGAACTCGGGTGCGCTGTTCAATGGGTCGATCGCTTCGGTTAGCTCGGAAGGCATTTTCCACCAACCCCAGCTATACGTGATGCCGGCGGTGACGATGCCTGGGTTCTTAGTCGCGAACTCTCCTGAGATCTTGCCGCCCTCGCCCTTCCCGTACATATATACACGGCGCGGATTGATCGGATAGGTTTTCTTCGCCCACGCAATCAGCTTATCGATCGGTTCGTGGTCGGCCGCGCCATACTTCTGTCCTTGGGAGTGCCCGGCCAACAGCACGTAGTTATCGCTCAAGCCCAACCGCTTCAGCGATTCGCGCACCGGCAGAATCTCATCACCGGTCGGCCGGTCATGCTCATGGAAGCAGAGGATCAGGCCCACCTGTTTCGCCGGATCGGCCGTGCCTGCCGGTGCGATTCCCTCCGGCGATTCCACCACGTAGCGAATGATCGTCTTTCCGTTCTCATCCTTCAGTTCGTTCTCTACAGCGGCTCGCAGCGGCGGCGCCAGGATCGTGACCGCAAGCGCAGCCAGCAACCACTGCGCATAAAATGTGGGTTTCATATATTAGCTACAGCAAATATATACCAAAGCGCGCCAAAGTGTGATAGATCTGTCCCGCTTGCGGTTACACCCGGCACTCTAACCGGATCGGGAGCCAATTGTCATGAAAAGTTGGGCACGCGGCTTGATTTCCAGCGGATTTCCCGCTGTAATAACGGGGGGTTGACCATCTGGCCCGCCCTCAACCATCGTGCCGCTCCTCATCTTTCTGTTCGTTTCGCTTTCGACTCCCTCCTTCGCGCAAGACAATTGCCTGCCTTGCCATAAACGCCAGACCGAAACCTTTTCGCGAACGGGAATGGGCCGCTCCATCGGCAATTTGTCGCCGCCCGGCGCAAAGTTCCGTCATCCGCCTTCCGGCTCCCTGCTCTCGGTACAATCCCGCGATGGAAACATCATTCACTCTCTGCAACGCGATGGACTGACCGCCGAATATCCCGTGGCATTCGCGATCGGATCCGGCAACGTCGGCCACAGCTACGCCGTCCGCGCCGGCGACTCTCTGTTTCAGTCGCCGATTTCCTGGTTCTCGCAAACCGGACATTGGGATCTCTCGCCCGGCTTTGAGCAGCACCCGGCTCTCGACTTCGACCGCCGCATCACCATGGAGTGCCTCTACTGCCACACCGGCGGAATGCGCAAGGTGGATGATCCGCCGCACGCCATCACCTGTGAACGCTGCCACGCCCCGGCGGGAAAGCACTTCAACAATCCCGCCAAACTGGCGCCAGCCGCCCGCGACAGCATCTGTGAACAGTGCCATTTGCAAGGAGAAGCCCGCGTGCTTAGCTCCGGCAGCAGTTGGAACGACGCCGCCGCCTACACCACTTACGTCGCCGTCGCCGCCGCAACCAGCGGCTTGAAAGTGGTCAGCCAGGTCGAGCAGCTCGCCCTCAGCAAGTGCGTGCAAAACAGTGGCGCCAGGCTATGGTGCGGAACTTGCCACAGTCCCCATGATGTAAAGAAGGATCAACGCGCGGTTTGTCTCTCCTGCCACGGTGCCGGCCTGCCCATGAAGCATGCCGCACAGCAGGGGGATTGCGCCGGCTGCCACATGCCGCGGCGGCCCACTCCGGAGGTCGCGCACACGTCCTACACCGACCATCGAATCCGCCGGGCAGCGACAAACGCCCCGTCCACTAACAGCGCCCCGAAGGTGCTGAAAGCCTGGCGCGAACCGCCCCAGCCAGAGCGCGCGCGCAACCTGGGACTGGCGGAGTTCTACTCGGGGGAGCGCGATAAGTCCGTCAGCCTGATCCAGCAAAGTTTCAGTACCTTGTTGGCTCTCGAAGATAAAGACGCCACCGTATTTTCCGCTCTTGGCGCCGTGCTGCTGCAAAAGCAGCGCCCCGCGGAGGCGGCTGCCATGTTCATCAAAGCTGCGGCACTGGAACCCGTCAACGCCATACACGCTCAGAACGCCGGGGTCGCGCTGCTGTCCGCCGGAAAGCCTGAGCCTGCGATCGCGCAACTGGAACGGGCCATCGCGCTCGATCCGTTTATGGAAGAAGCCTATTCCGTTCTCGCCGGTTTCTACGCGCAAAAAGGGCAAACCGCGGAGCGGGCAAAGGTGCTGGAAAGATTTCTGAAAGTTATGCCGCAAAGCCTCAAGTACCGCAACTCCCGGAGCTCGCTGGAACGCAAGTAGACCGCCGATGCAAACCCGCCGCGTCCCGCCCGCGCACAACCGCGACAGCGGACATCGTAGCCGCTAATGCGGCCCATTGGCATCGCCGGTACAATGGCTGTTCGTATGTACTCTGTCCTCGCCGGTCTTTTCTTCGCCGCCCTGCTGCAAGCGCAGGATCTCGATCTCCACCTCTATTCCGAGTTCCAGCGAATTCAATCGAATGGTAGCGCCGTCGAAGCCGACCGCGCTGACTATCCTCAGGAGATCATCTCACCGCCGCTGATACGAAACGGGTTCACCACATTCCATGCCGCCGTTACCGGACGGCCCGGAATTCTCTACTGGATGGCCATTCAGACCAATCCGGCGAACGTTTTCCGTATCCGGGTCTACCGCGAGCAACCTGCCGGCGGCGGCATTCCCGACCAGCTCGTCGAAGAAGCGAAGCCTCTCTATTTCCTCGGCGTGATGCCGGACGTGCCCGTCGAGCGGACCACCCAGGTCTACCTGATCGATGTCTGGACACCGCCCGACACACCCGTCGGCCGCGTCAGGTTCGAGGTTCTGGTGAAGACGGGCCAATGGGTAGTCGCTCCGATGGAGGTCCGGGTGATCGCCGCCCGCCTGCCGGACCTTCCCGGCAAAGACTGCTGCGGAACGCTTCCCGAACCGGACCGCCCCGCCGACACCTCCGCATGGCCACCCCTCTTTGCCGCATTGGCGGGAGGCGCCTCCCCGCTGCCCCCCGCATCGGGGACAGTTCGCTCCGTCATCCGGCGCAACGCAATGCAGGACGCTGCGCTGGTGCGGTCCTTCGATGCCCAGACCCGATCCAACCTGCTGGATCGCGCCTGGCCAATTATGTTCGGACGGCTGCCCTTGGGGCCAGCATCCCTTCGAGGTGACGCCGAGGCGTATCTTCAGCTCCGGCGCCGGATCTGGGGATTCGCCAGCGATCTATTACAATAAGGGGAGATGCCTGCGCCCCGCATCCTCTTTTTGTTCCTGTTTCCCGTCCTCCTCCCCAGCCAGATCAATCCGGTCTTCTTGGATGAGGCGGATTTGCGCGACGACGCCTTGCTGCAAGC
>JANXXV010000682.1 GCA_025350445.1 Bryobacteraceae bacterium
GTTGCGTGGACGGCGTCACCAAGCTGAGTAAGCTCAACCTGCACTCCCGCGAAGAACGCCAGGCGGAGAGCATGCGCAAGATGCTGCTGGCCATGGTGACCGACATTCGCGTCATCATTGTGAAGCTTGCCGACCGGCTGCACAACATGCGCACGCTGGGCAGTGTTTCCCGGGAGCGCCAGGAACGCATCGCGCAGGAGACGTTGGACATCTATGCGCCGATTGCGCATCGCCTGGGGATGGGCAAGATCCGTGGCGAACTGGAAGATCTGTCGTTCCTTTATCTGGAGCCGGATGCTTACGCCGAACTGGTGCGGGAAATGGAGACGCGGCGGCAGGCAAACGAAGAGTCGCTGCAGCAGATCCGTCACGATATCCAGGTGAAACTGGGCCGGGAGGGAATTCCAGCGCGCGTGGAAGGACGCCTGAAGCGGGCGTATTCGGTGTATCAAAAACTGAAACGGCAGAAGATCGCGGTGGATCAGGTTTACGATCTTCTCGCCCTGCGGATCATCACCGACTCGGTGAAGAATTGCTATGCCGCGTTGGGCGTGATTCACAACGAGTGGCACCCGATTCCGGGCCGCATCAAGGATTTTATCGCGATTCCACGGCCGAACCTTTACCAATCGCTGCATACTTCGGTGATGGGGCCGGGCGGGCTGGCGTTTGAGGTACAAATCCGCACCGAAGAGATGCACCGCATTGCTGAAGAGGGCATTGCCGCGCACTGGAAATATAAAGAAGGCAAGAAGGGCGCAAGCGCGGCCGAAGACGATCAGCGGATGGCGTGGTTGCGGCAGTTGGTGGAGTGGCAGAAGGAAATGGGCGATCCCGGTGAATTCATGTCCACGCTCAACATGGACTTATACCCGGAAGAGGTTTACACGTTCACTCCGCTGGGCCGCGTAATTGTGCTGCCGCGCGACGCCACGCCGATCGATTTCGCTTATGCCATTCACAGCAACGTGGGCAGCACGTGCGTCGGCGCCAAAGTAAATGGCCGCATTGTCCCGCTGAAGTACAACCTGAAGAATGGCGATGTGGTTGAGATTCTGACGCAGGCCGGGCACTTGCCGAGCAAGGACTGGCTGGCGTTGGTAAAGACCTCGCGCGCGCGGAACAAGATTAAGCACGACATCAATGCCACTGAGCGCGAGAAGGCGATCGACATAGGGCAGAAGTATCTGGAACGCGAGGCGCGGCGGCTTGGAGTTGCGCTTAGCCGGGTATCGAAGGCGGATCTGGAGCGCGTGGCTTCCGATTACGGCTGCAGCAAGATGGAAGATCTGCATGCGGCGTTGGGCTACGGCAAGTATTCGGCGCGGCAGGTTTTGCAGAAGCTGGCGCCGGAATTGGTCCCCGAAGCCGTTCCCGAACCCGAGCCGGCGAAGCCGCAACAGCCAGGCGATGGCCGCCACGAAGGCCGTCACGATGGAACCGCGGACAACGGCGATCTGGTTATCAAGGTAAAGGGCATCGACGACCTCTTGGTGTATCGCGCCAAATGCTGCAATCCGATTCGCGGCGAATCGATTGTAGGATATGTGACGCGCGGGAAGGGAATTGCCGTTCACGCCACGCATTGTTCCAATGTGCAGAATCTCATGTACGAGGTGGAGCGTAAGATTGAAGTAGAGTGGGCCCGCAGCGCGTCGGAACAGTTCCCGGTGAAGATGGTGATCTACACCGACGACCGGCCGGGCATGTTGAATCAGTTGACGTCGATTCTCTTCGCCGAGAGCAGCAACATCCGCAGCCTGGAAGCGCGTTCCGACGAGAAACACAACGGCGATGGAGCGATTGTGGAAATGACGGTAGAGATTAAAGACAAGCGCCAGCTTGAGAAAGTGACGGGTGCGATCCGCCGCATTCCCGGCGTGCGCGATATCGAGCGGGTTCAGTAGACCGAGTTCAGCAAACAATGAGCGAACGCAACGATCCGGAACACATCGCCATCTCCAAATCGAAAGGCATTCAGATCGATTGGAATGACGGCCACCACAGCGATTACAGCCTGGGCTACCTGCGCGACGAGTGCCCATGCGCGTCCTGCACGGGCGCGCATGGCACCGAGCCGCAAAAGACAAACTATGCAGCGCCGGAGACGAACCCGTTCCAGATGTTCAAGCCATCCATCAAGATGACGAACGTAGAGCCGGTGGGAAACTATGCGGTGCAGATCTTCTGGAATGACGGCCACAGTACCGGCATCTACTCCTACGATCACCTGCGCAAGATTTGCCCGTGTCCGGTATGCAAACCGGAGTAGGTGGCGGCTTCCACTACGGCGGACGCAGGTTCCCGGTCCGGTCCAATAGCGCGTACGGAGATGCACTGGCTTCCACGCCCTGCCACTTCACCGGTAAGAATCCGGCTATCTATGCCCGACTGCTGCCGGTGATTGTCGTGCTGGAGAAACCCGGCTTCCATCCCCTGGTGGAACAGACATCGTGCTGGGTCTCTACATCGGCTTTCCGCGGTTGGACCAATTGCGCTTCATCGCTCGCGACCCGATGTGGAGTCCAAAATTCAAATATGTTTGGCTAGTTCGGTGACCTGACTGAACCGCGCGTGTCAGCAAGTTGCGGATGAAAGTGGCCAGAGCGCCTGGCACGCGGAATCAATCCGTTGCAGTCCTAGACGGTTACCGTACGACGCTCTGCGCCTGTTCGAGGCTTGTCGAGCGCGGCCGAGGTCTGCGCATTCAAAGCACGCCCAAGCGCGGAGAGCGAGGCATTCGCGTTCAACCGCTCGGCTTCCCGATCCGGCCCTACCTGCCCTGCGGCAAATGCGGCTCGTTCCAACTTTGCTTGCCGAAGCTTTTCGCGGAATGGCCTGACCGCTTCCACCGCAGCAATGATTTTTGCTTCGGATTGTTCGCTTGCGCGTTCGAAGGCATGGCAAGCAGTTGCTTCCTTCCGCTCCAGTCGTAAGGCGATCATTCTGGTGGATGGCATCTTTATATCGACTGTTTAGCTTATCGGCCCGCTATTCAGAATCAAGAGCGGCAGCGAATGTGCGGACGCGCGGTTTCGTGCGGGCTACCCGTCAATGGCGCTGGCCTGAAAACCGGCCGAACGCTCGGGATCTTGAGCGTTCGGCATGAGGCCCAACTGATGACTTCGCGGGATACTAAGGCACCGGGTCCGCAGTATATGGTTGAACTGCGGATGTGCAGGAAAAAATTCGTCTTGCGCTCAGCGCAACCCCCCGGCGTATCCCATGTTTCCGCACCGCTTCCACCGAGTATTCAGAGCAACTCGGACGGTAGCGGCAACGGATGTACTTTTTCAGTAATGGCCGCCCGAAGCTTTGGTAGCTGTGGACTGCTCCAATGTACGCCCGCGCCGTGACTTGCCGGCTCGGAATCCGCATCGAGTCGAGACCTGCTAAAACTAGCAGCGCAAGGATGAAGAACAAATACGTTTCGGGGCGCTTCAGGCATTTCCGCAGTGCGGACATGTGGCACTCGCCTGCAACCGCTTGTTATTGCATCTGGCGCATTGAATGAGATTTCCCTGGGGCCGGGAGAAAACATAAATGATCAACCCAACGACGCTGGTAAACATGACCAAAACCATCCAGAGAACGGCGCTGTCCATCCCGCGAGATTTCGCATCTCGCGCCACCCAGATCAGCAATGCGATATTCAGAGCGAAAATGGCGATGGGGATAAAAATCAAGGACCCGCACAGCGCGCATCCCGCGGCTGCCTCGCCGCCGCCCGGTTCTCTCTGCGCCCACGCAATCTGGGCTGATGGTATTAGACTTGCCGACATCGGAAACAACCTTCGCAATTGATGCATCGAGCGTCCTCTCCCTTTTTTTCACAATGACACTTTATAACATTACTATGGAATGCGCATCCAATTCTTCATACCCATCGAGCGTCCTCTCCCTTTTTTTCACAATGACACCCCGGCTCTGCGACGGTAGCGAAGCACGAATACACGCCTTCCTTCATGGTCTGGTCGATTCGAGGCTTGCGTATGGCCTCAAATA
>JANXXV010000687.1 GCA_025350445.1 Bryobacteraceae bacterium
AGCCATGGATGTTCTCCTGCCCGGTTCCGACAGATAAATGTAATCCAAACGGACTAGGATGCCCATGTTGACACGCGAACAGGCCCGGACCTTGAGCGAGAAGATTCTCGCCTTCTCGAAATTTCCCGACTGCAACGTAACCATTAGCTCAAGCGAAGAAGCGTTCATCCGGTTTGCAAACAACGGAGTTACTACATCGGGATTTACCAACACGCGAAGTGTCACCATCTCATCTACACGCGACCAAAAAACGGGCACAGCGCAGATTAGCGATCTGGACGACGCGTCGCTCAAAACAGCTGTAGCCAGGTCGGAAGAGCTCGCTGCAATCTCACCGCCCAATCAGGAATACGTAGAACTCATCGGTCCGCAGAAGTATGCGGAGATATCCAATTGGGATGAAGAGACCAGCCGTGCGCGATCTCCGATTTTAGTGCCGCAGGTGAAGGCCGTTATCGACGCGGCATCGTCGAAGGGATTGGTGGCTGCCGGTCTGTTCAACCGCACTGCGGAGATTTCGTCTATTGCGAACAAGAGCGGCAACTTCGGCTACGAACGATCCACTGATGCGGAATTCAGCACCACGGTTCGTGCCGCGGACGGCAGCAGTTCCGGTTGGAGTTCGCACCCATCTGTACGAATCAGTGAGATCAAGGGCGTGGAACTGGCCGGGCGAGCCGTTGAAAAATGCCTGAAGTGGAAGAAGCCTGTGCGACTGGAACCGGGCAAATACACGGTTGTGTTGGAACCGGCGGCTGTAGCCGATCTGGTCGACTCGCTCGGCTTCGGATTTTCCGCGCGTGCTGCCGAAGAGGGCCGTTCGTTCCTGTCAAAGAAAGGCGGCGGCACACAACTCGGTGAGAAAATGTTTCCGGAAATTGTGACGCTTCGCAGCGCCCCGGACGACCGGCGTTTTCCAACCTCGCTATGGTCGCAGAGTGGCCTGCCGCAGCGCGCCAACACCTGGATACAGAACGGCGTGGTGAAGAGCCTGGCCTATGATCGCTATTGGGCGATGAAGAGTGGAAAGGAGCCGAGCGGCGGATTCAGCCATCTGATTCTTGACGGCGCCACGGCAACTCTCGCGGACCTCATTAAGGCTACTGATCGCGGCCTGCTGGTCACTCGCTTCTGGTATATTCGCACCGTGAATCCGCAGACAATGCAGGTGACCGGTCTGACTCGCGACGGACTCTTCCTCATCGAGAACGGCGAGGTGACACAGCCGGTGGTGAATTTCCGATTCAATGAAAGCCCGGTCCGTTTGCTACAAAATATTACCCGGCTCGGTACCGCGCAACGCATTGTTGGCTCGGAAGGCGACG
Organism: Bryobacteraceae bacterium; assembly: GCA_025350445.1. Next base: position 1,326 of record JANXXV010000687.1, read on the forward strand.
GCATGATAGCGCCGCCTGTGCAAGCATCAAACTTTACGTTTTCCAGTATTTCCGACGCCGTATGAAACTGGCCGCGACACTTCTGCTGGCGATGACCTTTACGGCATGCGTGGGTATTCAGGATACCTATGCACCGCCGGATCAGCGCAAACCGTTAAGCGTGGAAGATCCGAGCCCGCTGAAGGCCTTCATCAAGATGAACGAGCCATCGGCGTCAAGCCACTTCATCCGCGACATCGGCGCGGAATTGCAAGGCAGCACGTGGCGCTGGACGCAACAACGGCCCACCATGATGTTCTTGGTGAAATCCACGAAAGGGCAAAAGTTTTCCTCCGACTTCACCATTGCTGAACTCACCTTTCAACAGACCGGCCCGGTCACGATTTCAGTCAACATCAACGGCCATCCGCTGGATAAAATCACCTACTCAAAATCGGGCTATCAACACTTCGAGAAAGCTGTGCCTGAGGCCTGGCTACACGCGAAGGCGGAAAACATCGTGGTGATGGAGATTGACAAGCTGTGGGTGGCGCCGGCGGACAAGGCGACGTTCGGCTTTATTCTCACCACCGCCGGATTCCTCCCCTAGATGCTTCAAGCCGTGTACATCCTTTTTGGGGCGTTGTTCACGGGAAGCACGGCTATCGCTCTTGGCTCGTTACTATTACGGAAGTGCGCGGCACAACTGGATCGGGCGGAGTACTTTCTGTTCAGCTTTCTGACCGGATCGGCGATTCTAAGTACCATGGTGTTCCTGTTGTGCGCCATTCAAGGAGCACGCAAAGGCGTCTTTCTTGCTGTTGGCGCCACCGCCATAGCCGCAGCGGTGCGGTATCGCCAAATTCCACCGCAAAGCACCCACACGCCGACCGTCGCGGACAAGTTATTTCTAGCGCTGTACTCCGTTTTCGGCGTGATGTATTTCGTCCACGCCATGGCGCCGGAGCTGAGTCCCGACGGTATCACGTATCATTTGGGCATCGTCTCGCACTACTACCAATGGCACGGCTTCCGCCAGATCACCACCAGCATGTACGCGAATCTCTCGCAGGGTATGGAGATGCTGTTCCTGTTTGCATTTGCCTTCGGCCGCCACTCTGCCGCGGCCCTGGTTCACTATGCGTTCCTGATGACGCTGCCGCTTTTAATGGTGCGGTATGCGCGGCGGTTCGAACTCGGCATCGCCGGCATTGTGGGCGGGTTGCTGGTGTTCCTTAGCCCTGTTATTGGAGTGGACGGCAGCAGTGCCTACACGGACGTTGCTGTTGGCTGCGTCATTTTCGGTTTGTTCTATTTACTGGAAGTAACGAAACCCGATCGTACTCTGCTGATCGCCGCCGGACTGCTGGCCGGCTTCAGTTATGCGTTGAAATACACGGCGGGTCTGGCTATTCCTTACGCGCTGGCAAGGGCACGGCGCAAGGCACTAATCGTCCTTCTGTGCGCGGCCGCGATGGTTACGCCGTGGCTGATCAAGAACGTGGTCTACGCGCAAAACCCATTCGCTCCATTCGCCAACGGCTGGTTCCCGAATCCCTATATGAAGGTGGATTTCGAACAGGAATACGCACGCGACATGCGCCACTTTAACGACGTTCCCGATTCGCAGATTCCGCTTGAAGTTGGGGTCCGCGGGCAGTTGCTCGGCGGGTTGCTGGGGCCGGTCTTCCTGCTGCTGCCGTTGTCGTTGCTTGCGCTGCGCTACGCCGCCGGACGGCGGTTGCTGTTTGCGGCCGCACTCTTCACGCTGCCGTATGCGGCAAATATCGGCACGCGATTCCTCATTCCGAGTCTTCCCTTCTGGGCCCTGGCTTTAGGGCTGACTTTTCGGAACTCGCAGTCGGCGGCGCTGGCAATCGTGCTTGCTCACGCGCTCTGCAGTTGGCCGGCGAGCATCAAGAAGTATGCGACTCCCTATACTTGGCACATCACCCTGTTTCCCGTTCGCGCCGCGTTGCGCCTGGTGCCGGAAGACAAGTTCCTGGCTGAGAACAGCCGGAGCTACGTGCTGGCGCGAATGGTGGAGGCGAGGGTTCCACCCGGTAAGCGAGTGTTCGCGTTCAGCACAATCGTCGGCGAGGCATATACGTCGCGTGAAATCCTGGTCAGCTTCCAGGCCGCGCTCAACCGATCTCTGCGCAATATTCTGTGGACGCCGATGATCAAGGAGTACCAAGCCGGCCGCGTCCAGGAATTTCACTTTCCCCCGAGGGAAATCCGGAAGCTGCGCATTGTTCAGACCGCGGCGCACAATCTGGATGTCTGGAGCATCTCCGAAGTTCGAATTCTTTCCATGGGAAAGGAATTGGACCGTGAGGCGGGGTGGCGCCTGCGGGCGAATCCAAATCCCTGGGATGTTCAAAGCGCGTTTGATAATAGCCCATTGACGCGTTGGAGTTCGGCGGAACCCATACACCCCGGCATGTTTGTGGAAGTCGACTTGGCGCGATCGCGGACGGTCGATGCCGTGCGCCTGGAAAGTTCCCGCGACCAGTACCAAGTACGATTGAAGTTGGAAACGATGGATAGCAATGGCCGTTGGGTACAAATCGGTCGTGAGCCTTCAGACGGCGAAGCAAAGCCGCTGGCCGGATTACGTAAGGCGGCTATTTCGGAGTTGAAGCGCGCTGGCGTGGAATACCTGCTGGTGGATGAAGCGGACTATGGCTCCGCCGATTTTCGCAATCGAACATTCGAGTGGGGCCTGCAATTGATTGACGACAAGGGCGGCGCGAAGCTCTATCGCGCGGAGTGAAGAAGTGAAACTCTATTTGGGCGTAGACGGCGGACAATCCAGCACCACCGCCATGATCGGCGATGAAACGGGCCGCGTCATCGGCAGCGGACGCGGCGGTCCGTGCAATCACGTTATGGGACCGGGAGGCCGTCCGAAATTCATCAACGCCATCGGCGGGTGCATCGCCACTGCCTGCGGCGAGGCAGGACTCGACCCATCGGCCATCGCCTTCGAATCCGCATGCCTGGGCTTTAGCGGCGGACCGGCGGATAAAGAATCGATGTTGGATGAGATTCTTAGAACTCAACGGCGCATTGTCACCACCGACGCGATGATCGCGCTGTCCGGAGCGATGGCCGGCGGCCCCGGCATCATCACCATCGCCGGAACCGGTTCCATCGCCTACGGCCGCAATCGCGAAGGGCGCATCGCACGGGTGGGCGGCTGGGGCTACATCTATGGCGATGAAGGCGGCGGCTTCGATCTGACACGGCAGGCTGTACGCGCCGCGCTGAGGCACGACGAAGGCTGGGGACCGGCCACATCTCTTCGGGGACTTCTGCTGACAGAGACCGGCGCCACCGATGCTGACGATCTTATGCATCGTCTCTACACCACCGATTATCCCCGCCCGAAGATCGCGGCGTTTTCGAAACTAGTGGATCGCGCTGCGATGGATGGTGACGCCGTCGCGCACAGTATTCTCACCAACGCCGCGCAACAGCTTGCCACCATTGCGAGCTCGGTTCGCAGCCGGCTTTTCGATCATGACGAGATTGTGCATGTTGCCTACATCGGCGGCGTCTACCGAAGCCGGATGCTGCTGGAACGCTTCCGGATGCTGGTGGAACTGGAAGATGGCAATCACGTTAGCGCGCCCATCCATGGCCCCGCCGCCGGTGCGTTGATTGAAGCTTATGCGGCCGCGGGCTGCGACGTCCAGCTCTCTGCAGTTCCGGAACACGAAAAATGAAACTACTACTACTCCCGATACTCGCTTCGATGATGGTTACCGGTAGCTACGCCGCGGAACCCGACTGGAAAGCAGTAGACCAGCACGCGGTCGATTTTCTACAGCGCTACATTCGTGTCGAAACTATCAATCCCCCGGCCGACACGCGCGCGTCCGCGGCGCTGATCAAGAGCGAACTGGAAGCAGCCGGATTCACGGTCAAGCTCTATTCCAGCGGCCCGAATGGCCAGACGAACCTGATTACGCGGCTCCCCGGGCGCGACCGCACCAAGAAGCCGTTGCTCCTCTTGAATCACCAGGACGTGGTGCCTGTCGACCGCAAGGCATGGTCGGTGGATCCGTTCGGGGCATTGATCAAGGATGGTTGGATCTGGGGCCGGGGCACGCTTGACATGAAAGGGATCGGCTCCATGCAGATTGCCGCTTTGATTGCGCTGAAGCAGTCCGGATTCGTGCCCGCACGCGACATCGTGATGTTCTCCAGTGCGGACGAGGAGACTAGTGGAATATATGGAATCCGTTGGATGCTTGCCAATCACTTCGATGAGATCGACGCGGAGTATGTGATCGATGAAGGCGGGACAGCTTCTCGCGATCTGCTGTCCAACGGAAAATTGATATTCGGAATCGCCGTAGGTGAGAAACAAATGCTCTGGCTGAAACTGCATGCCAAGGGCACGGCCGCGCACGGCTCGCAGCCGATTCCGGACAACGCCAACATGATTTTGCTGGAGGCGATTCACAAAGCGCTCGATTTTCCGACGGCCAAGAAGCAGAATCCCGTGGTGGAGCAAATGCAGCGGAACATTGGCGTGATGGCGCAGAACAAATTCACCTCCGCCATTCGC
>JANXXV010000701.1 GCA_025350445.1 Bryobacteraceae bacterium
TGACGGTGGCAAGCTGGGCGGCCTGGCGTTCGACATCAAGGTCAGTGGCCAGGCCGGCGTCGGCACGGACCTTGATCAGGTTCAACAGATCACTCTCAGAGGCAATGTTGGCACGGACAATGGCGCTTTGATCTTCCGCCGCACGCATGTCAATGTAGTTGCGGGCTACCTCCGCGCGGACGATGGTCTGTACGTCGCGAACGTTCTCCTGCGCGGCTTGCGCGTCCGCCGTGGATGCTTTCAGCGCTTTGCGCAAGCCGCCGAAGACGTCGGCCTCCCAGCGCATGTTGAAGCCTCCGGAGAGGACCGATGTCTCAAACGGAGACACGAAACTGCCGCTTGGTGCGGCCCCGGAAGCGTTGGGGATTTTCGTGACGCCCTGGTTGAAACCGCCGCGTAGCCTGGTGGCGGAAGCGCTGCTGTCTACGCTCGGCGCCAGAGCCGAACGGCTGCCAATGCGGGATGCTTGCGCTTCTGCCAGGCGCGCCTGGGCTTTGCGGATATCCAGGTTAGCCGTGGCGGCGCGGTCGATCAGCTCATCGAGTAGCGGATCGCCGAATGCTTTCCACCATGCGCCGGCTTGCCTGGTGGCCGCGTCCGTTGGTTGATTGCGGAAGGAGACGGGTATGGGAACATTCGGCTTCGGTGACGGCGGTTTGGCAGCGAAGAGGGAGATCGGGAGCAGGAATAACGGGAGTTTGCGCATGTTATTTAACCTCGATAAATACGTCCATCTGCTGGCCTGGACGCACCGGCGCGCCTTTATCCAGGGCGTAGATTACTTGCAGCACGCGCGTATCGACACGTTCACTGGCATCGCCGGTGAGGTTCTTCTTGGGAACGACAAAGGGTTCGAACCGGATGAAGTGGAGGGGGAGGCGATGGCTGCCATCACCGCGCACAGACGCTACCACGGAAGCGGATGGGGTGACTCGGGGAGCGTCGCGTTCGTCTACTTCGGCGCGTACGTTGAGTTGATCTACCGCGCCTAACAGGATCAGCGGCTGTGCTAAGGCGCCGGCTGAGGCATACTCACCGGCACGCACCTTGCATTGCAGAATTTCACCTTCGATTGGGGAGAAGACCGTGAGCCGGTCCAGGTCGGCGCGGGCGCGCTGCACCTGGCTGGCCGCTTGCAACACCTCGGCCTTGGCTACGTCGATGTCTTTGCTCCACGTGCCGGCACGGAGCAACCGGAGAGCCGCTTTTAGTTCGTCCAGTCTGGCTGCGGCGATTTGCACCGCGCGCCTCCGGCGTTCCAGATCTTCCACCCGGATGGCTCGTTTGTCGCGCACGCTCTCCATTAAGTCCACTTGCAGTTGGGCGTCGGAAAGTTGGGCTTCGGCTTCTTTCACGCGCGCTTCGGCCGGTGGAATTTCTTCAGGCCTGGGAGAGGATTCCAGCCGGGTCAACCTTGCTTTCGTAAGTTCGAGGTTCGATTCGCGCAGCACCATCTCGGCGAGGATCTCACGGTCATCCAGCGAGAAGAGACGCTACCCCTTTTGAACGCGGTCACCGGCCTTGACGAAGACGGAGGTTACCAGGCCGGGCACCGGCAGGCTCACGGCGATATTTTCACTGGATGCTTCGACAAGTGCCACCGCTCCGACTTTGTTTTTGAAACTAGCGGAGGGCGGCGGCAAGTCGGGTTCTACTTTCGATTCCACCGGGCGAAGGCGCGCTACGCTGGCGGCAGCGAATGCCAGCGCTAACAGGGCGAGGACGGGTATTCCGTATTTAGTGAGCATAAGATTGGACTCCAGATTGGATTTCAGTTTTAGAAATGCGGCCGTCGTTCATGTAGGCGATGCGGTCGCCAAATTCGAATACGCGGGAATCGTGTGTGACTACGATTACGGCCCGGTCGGCGCGTACGGCGGATTGTCGAAGCAGTTCCATTACGCCGCGGCCGGTGTCCGCGTCCAGGGCCGCGGTGGGTTCATCGCAAACCAGAAGCCGGGGTTCGTGTATCAGCGCGCGGGCAATGGCAACACGTTGCTGTTGGCCGCCGGAAAGCTGATTGGGCTTGGCCTTGGCGCGGTCACCCATGCCGAGCGTGCGCAGCAAGGCCGTGGCTTGTTCTACGGCGGCTTTGCGATTTGCCCCCGCCGCCAGTAACGGTACGGCGGCGTTCTCGGCCGCTGTTAGCGCGGGAAGAAGATTGTACTGTTGGAACACAAAGCCCAGATTGCAGCGGCGGAACAGGACGCTTGCCGATCCTTTTAGTGTGTCGACATCGGTGCCCAGCACATCGATCTCGCCGCCGGATTTATTCAGCAGGCCGGCCACTACGCTTAGCAACGTTGTTTTGCCGCAGCCGCTGGGGCCGACCAGCAGCGTGATTTCGCCATAGTGCGCTTCGAAGTCAACGCCGCGCAGGACGGAGACGCGGGAATCTCCGGCGCCGAAGTCTTTCGTGAGAGCTCTACAAGTGACAGCTGGATTGTTGTTGGTCATTTTGATTAGCC
>JANXXV010000710.1 GCA_025350445.1 Bryobacteraceae bacterium
GTATTCTGATTGGTGAGGGTAATGTCAGCGCCGGGAATGTGCGCGCCACTGGAGTCGCTGATCGTTCCAGTGATTTGGGCCGTCAACTGAGCATAGGCTGCGGTTGCGCCGGCCAAGGCCAGCAACACCGCGCCCAAACGGATCGTAATCGATCTGCTTCTCATGATCTTCTCCCTTGTAACCAACCCAGTGTGGTGCAAACGGAATCCATTTCCAGTTGCCTGCGGCTGAGTATATAACAGAAGAGCTTTCTCGTGAGATCCGGATTTAATTTTATTGTTACGCCGCTTGGCCGTCTTTACCCGGCAGGGTACTTTGCCGCCAGTTTCGCAATGGTCTTCGCACTCCGAAACGTCGCTGGGCTCTGAATCGCGCGTTCAAACGGTTTATTCGTGAATGTGGAATCGCTTTGTCTGGTGCGGCAAAGCCAATACACTTCCCGGCCCCGCACGTGGAATTCGTCAATTTCAGTTCGGAAACCCATCACTGTTTCCACTGCACTCGGGCTCAACGTCTCATGAAGAAAAGCGATGTTGAGAGCTTGGGCGGACTTGAGCAGCTCATCGTCAAACGGCTTGTAAACGCTTACTGCGTGAACTTCGCCGGCCGTTCTGACAAATGTATCCACACCATAGCCCAGTGCCGATTCCAACAGCTTCTCGATCTCATTTTCCAGAACTCTATCGGCCGCGGTCTTCGATTCGAATATTACATTTCCGCTGGCAATAAAAGTCTCCACATTCGAAAAACCTAGGTTAGAGAACAACTCACGCAGAGTTTCCATCTTTACTGTGTGGCCGCCGACGTTGATGGCGCGAAGGAATGCGATATACCGCACCATTCCTATCAGGCAACCTTGACCAGCATCTTTCCCGTGTTTGCCCCTTTCAGCATGCCGATAAAGGCCTTCGGCGCATTCTCAATTCCTTCCACAATGTCTTCACGGTATTTCAGCTTGCCTTCTTTCATCCATTGCGCCATTACGGGCAGCGCCTCTTTGAACCGGTCTACAAACTGAAAAACAAGAAATCCTTCCGCTTTCGCCTGCTTGACAATCAGTTTCCAGAAGAGCCGCGGGCCCATTTCAGGCTTCTCCGCGTTGTATTGCGAGATTTGGCCGCACACCGCAATGCGCGCCCTGGTGTTGAGAACCGTAAATACCGCATCTGTAACGGCGCCGCCTACATTGTCGAAATAAACGTCCACGCCATTCGGGCACAGCTCAATCAAACGGCCGGCGTAGTTTTGTTCGGTCTTGTAGTTGAACGCGCCGTCGAAGCCCAATTCGCCGGTGAGGTAGCTGACCTTGTCGTCCTCCCCGGCGATTCCAATCGCGCGGCAGCCCCTGATTTTGGCGATCTGCCCTACCAGCGAACCCACTGCCCCGGCCGCAGCGGAAATTACCACCGTTTCACCGGGCTTAGGATTGCAAATCTCCAGCAGTCCGAAATAGGCTGTCATGCCGGGCATCCCCAGCACACCCAGCGCGGTGCTGATGGGCGCGATGGATGCATCTACCAGCGTGACGCCTTTGCCACTCGAAATAGCATATTCCTGCCAGCCAAACATACCCGCAACCACCGCGCCGGGCGGAAATTTCGGATTGCTCGAAGCGTCCACATATCCCACCGCGCCGGATTCAATCACGGCATCGATTTGGAACGGCGGCGAATAGGATTTCACATCGTTCATGCGTCCCCGCATGTACGGATCCACTGAGACGAAGCTGTTGCGTACGCGGAATTCACCGTCTTTCGGTTCCGGGATCGCCGCTTCCGCCAATCTGAAATCGGATTCTTTCGGGAATCCAGCCGGACGGGCGGCCAACAAAATTTGTCTGTTCTTCATGTGGGGAGGGTAGCATAGTGCATATGACGATTCAGGCAGTAGACGCGGGGACGCGGATCGGCCATGTGCATTTGAAAGTGGCGGATCTTTCGCGGGCGATCGACTTCTATCACGGCGTGCTCGGGTTTGAAGTGGTCCAGCGGTTAGGAGACAGCGCGGCATTTCTCTCCGCGGGCGGCTATCACCATCACATCGCCCTGAATACCTGGGAAAGCGCCGGAGGCTCGCCGCCGGCGCCGGGAACCACCGGACTTTTTCATGTCGCCATCCTCTACCCATCGCGCGCTGCACTTGCCGACGCGCTGCGCCGGTTGATCGCGGCGGGTGTGCCGCTGGACGGCGCCAGTGACCACGGAGTGAGTGAATCGCTGTACCTGCGCGATCCCGACGGCAACGGTGTGGAGCTCTATTGTGACCGGCCGCTGGACTCTTGGCCCCGGGCAGCTAACGGTGAACTAACGATGTTTACACGGCGGCTGGATTTGGAGAAGTTACTGGCCGATGGCTCGGGGAGTCAAATAGCGTAATGGTAAAATCGGAAGGCTAGTACCACAAAGAAGGAAATCCCATCCAAACTCCCTTAAAGTATCCGGTCCCGGAGAATGAGGCGGAGCGCCTTGCGGAGCTGCGGGGATACGCAATTCTGGCAACCCCGCCGGAAATCGCCTTCGACCGGATTACGCAGTTGGCTGCGAGATTGTTTCGAACGCCCATTGCCGGGCTGAACTTTATCGCCGAAGACCGGCAATGGTTCAAGTCGTGCGTCGGGATGCAGGCCGGCGATAGTCCCCGCGAGGCTTCTCTTTGTGCCTGGGCCATTTTGAGCGACGAAGTGATGGTGGTGCCGGACGCCCGCGCCGACGATCGCTTTAGCGGCAACTGTTTTGTGGCTGCCGAAAATGGAATCCGCTTTTATGCCGGAGCTCCGCTCATCACGCCGCGCGGCAATAATTTGGGAACACTGTGCATCATCGATACGGTTCCGCGGCCCCAGGGTCTGACCAGCGAGGAGAAGAAGACGCTGCGGGATCTTGCCGATCTGGTTATGTCGGAATTGGCGCTGCGGCTCTCTGTACGGGAGACGGAAGAAGCCCGTTTTGCCGAGCGCGGGAGCCAACAACGGTTTCAAGACGCATTTGGGAATGCGGCGATAGGCATGGTGCTCACCGATATGGACGGGCATGTGGTGCTATCCAACGAAGCGAACTGCCGCATCACGGGCTACTCGAAAGACGAATTGCCCAACGTTCGCTTTCTCTCGATGACTCATCCGGATGAAGCAGAAAATAACACCAGGCTCTTCCGGCAGTTGATTGCCGGAGAAGTGGCGTCTTACGTTTTGGAGAAGCGGATTTTTCGAAAGAGCGGCGAACTCCTGTGGGTGCGGGCATCGGCTACGCTGTTGCGGGATTCGTCGGGAAAACCGACCCACGCCGTTGGCCTGGTGGAGGACATTTCGGAACGGAAGCTGGCGGAAGGCAGGCTTCTGGAGTCGCAACGGGAACTGGAGACAGCTCGGGACTTGTTGCAAACCACTCTTTCCAGCATCGGCGATGGTGTGATTGCCACGGACTGCGCGGGCAAGATCACATTCCTGAATCGGGTCGCGCAGCATTTGACTGGCTGGCCGGAACAGGAGGCCATTGGTGAACCGATACAGGAAGTTTTCCGGGTCGTTGACGAGGTAACTCGCTCGGCAGTACCAAATCCGGTGGAGATGGCACTTCGGGACGGCGTTGTAACCGAACTGGCCAACCATTCCTTGCTGCTGGCGCGCGATGGGCGCGAGATTTCGATTGACGACAGCGCTGCGCCGATTGGCCGGCAGCATGGAGAGGTGGCTGGCGGGGTGCTTGTCTTCCGCGATATAACCGGGCGAAGACGGTCCGAGAAGGCTTTAGAAGAGAGCGAAGCCCGCTTCCGGGCTGCTGTTCAGGCGGTGAGCGATATCATCTGGACAAACAATTCCCATGGTGAAATGGAGAATTGTCAACCCGGCTGGGGAGAATTTACCGGACAAACACAGGACGAGTATCAAAGTTACGGATGGTCGAAAGCGGTACACCCGGACGATGTGCCGCACACTATTGAAGCATGGCAGAGTGCGGTAGCCGAACGCCGTCCGGCACTATTTGAACATCGCGTGCGGAGACACGATGGCCAGTACCGCTTATTCGGCGTGCGCGCAGTCCCGGTGTTCAAAATAGATGGAACGGTGAGGGAATGGGTGGGCGTGCACGCCGACATCACCGAACGAAACAAGTCCGAGAAGGAACGTGCCGCTTTAATAGAGGCGCTGCGGCGGTCCAATGCAGACCTACAGCAATTCGCGCACGCCGCCTCCCATGATTTGCGTTCTCCTCTGCGCACGGTGAACACCATGACTGACCTTCTGGCCATGCGATACAAGGGCCGATTGGATACCGAAGCGGACGAGATGATCGAATTCATCACCGCCGGGATGAAACGGATGGACGCGCTGATCTCCGGCTTGCTTGCCTTCTCCAATCCGTCCGAGTCGGAGATTGCCGCGAAGCACGTGCGGATGGCCGATGCGCTGGCAGGGGCGCTTATCAATTTGCAGTCCGCCATTGATGAGTGCGGGGCGGTGGTGGTTGCCGGAAATCTCCCCGTCGTGCTCGCCCACGAATCGCCGATCTTGCAGGTTTTTCAAAATCTGATTGGGAACGCACTGAAGTACCGGGGCCGGAAACCACCTCGGATCGATGTCACCGCCTATCGCGGGAACGCCGAATGGGTGATTCGAGTGCAAGATAACGGCATTGGGTTTCAGCCGCAATACTCAGACGAAGTATTCACGGCGTTTCGCCGTTTGCATGGGCAGGAAATCCCCGGAAGCGGAATCGGGCTCGCGACATGTAAGCGTATTATCGAGCGTTACGGCGGAAGGATCTGGGCGGAGTCTGAACCTGGTGTAGGTTCGATTTTCAGTTTCACGATCCCTGGTTCCGCGAACGAAGACTAATCCTGGCAAGCGCCGATGAAACACAGGCAT
>JANXXV010000727.1 GCA_025350445.1 Bryobacteraceae bacterium
CGCCAGCTTCGTAGCACCCCGGTTCGAGATCGAGCAAGTTGCCTCTGCCTGGATTACTACTCTGAGGAATGCATTTGCATGAGCGTTGCCGTTCCGGAAACCACGGATGCCGATTTCCGTCACATACCATACTTCGACCGCCTGCCGGTTCGAAACAAAATCGGCAGATTGGCGTGGGCCTTTGTATACGTGAGTCTCTTTAGGCCATCCCCCTCTCCATTGCACGGATGGAGAAGATTTCTTCTGCGATGTTTTGGAGCTCACCTGTCATCGAAGGCTCATGTGTATCCCCGGGCGCGGATATGGGCGCCATGGAATCTCATCATGGGACGTAACAGTTGCCTGGCCAACGACGTGGATTGCTACTCAGTTGCGGAAATCAAGATCGGCGACTACGTCACCATCTCGCAGTACGCCATGCTCTGTGCGGCGACTCATGATTACGAAAGCCCGGGCTTCGAGTTGCTTCCCAAGTCAATTCAGATTCACAACGGCGCCTGGGTGGCGGCTCGCGCTCTTGTCGGCCCCGGCGTTGTGATCGGTGAAGGGGCCGTCGTTGGGGCGGCGTCGTCGGTCTTCAAGAATGTCGCGCCTTGGACTGTGGTCGGGGGCAATCCAGCGAGAGTGATCAAAAGAAGGGTTATGAGATGAAAGCCCCGGTTTCGGTCCTGATACTAACGCTAAATGAAGAGAAGGATTTGCCGGGTTGCCTGGACTCTCTTTCCTGGGTGGACGAAATAGTCGTACTGGATTCCGGCAGTTCCGATGCTACAACGGCGATAGCCAAGAGCTACGGTTGCCGCTGCGTCATGCGCAAGTTCGACAACTGGTCCGCGCACCAGAATTGGGCGCTGGCTAACATCGCCTTCAGGAATACCTGGGTATTGAATGTCGACGCGGATGAACGGCCCACGCCGGAGTTGGCGGACGAGATCGCGCGGGCCGTGGCACAACCGGGCAGCGCTGTCGCATTCCAGTTTCGAAGAAAAGATTTCTTCAGGAAAACCTGGCTCAAACACGCGACGTTCTATCCCACCTGGCTCACTCGCTTATATCGCCCGGAATGTGTGCGCTTTGAGCGGCTGGTCAATCCCGTAAGCACCGTCCGTGGACAGACGGGGACTTTGACCGGACACCTCAATCACTACCCTTTTAGCAAAGGCGTTGCGCACTGGGTCAACCGGCACAACGCCTACTCAACTTTCGAAGCAAGCGAATATACCAAGCCGGCGAGCCTGCACCTTTCCAAACTCTTTACCCGCGATCGTGCCGCCCGCAGGCAAGCAGCCAAGAGGCTTTTTAGCCGGCTACCCTTCCGTCCATTGGTGAAATTCTTATACCTCTATGCCTTTCATCAGGGGTTCCTGGATGGACGCGCCGGGTTGGACTACTGTCTTCTGCAGTCTTTTTATGAGTATTTGATCGCCTTGAAAGCACGAGAGTTGTCCCGTGCCGGCGATCCAACAACATTTGCTTGAAGGGACAAGGGAAACCCGCTATGGAACTGATGAAAGCCGGATACTCGGATTACGGTTACAAATCCGCGGATCCGATAGATGCACACACCTACCTGATTCCCGCGGTCGAGCAATTGCTGCCCGGGCAGAGAGCCGGGGCGCGACTGCTTGATCTCGGGTGCGGCAGCGGCGCGGTGGCATCCGTCTGCTCAAACGCGGGTTGGCGCGTTACTGGTGTCGATCTGTCAATATCCGGCATAGAACTGGCGAAATCGGCATATCCGTCGGTAGAGTTTATGCGGGCTGACGTCTGCGACGCAGATCTTCCGTTGCTGGTTGGCTCGAACTTCGACGCAATCGTCAGCTGTGAGGTTCTCGAACATCTCTACAATCCGCGGGCATTCGTTAAGAATGCCTACAGCCTGTTAGCGCCCGGGGGTGCGTTGATCCTCAGTGTGCCGTATCACGGCTATTTGAAGAATCTGGCTTTGGCGCTTACCGCCAGGTTCGATACACACTTCACCGCGCTCTGGGATGGGGGACACATCAAGTTCTGGAGTTGGCCAACCATCCGGAAGCTTTTGCAGGAAGCCGGGTTCCAGAACATTGAGTTTCACGGCGCAGGGCGTGTGCCCTGGTTATGGAAAAGTATGGTGATCCGCGCTGTCAGGGCTAGCTGACTGAACAATGGCGATTCTGATCCTGAATCAGTTTTTCCATCCCGACGCCGCACCCACTGCACAACTGGCGGCGGATGTCGCCGATGCGCTCCTTGAGCGGCAACATGAGGTGCGTGTCATTTGCACGCGGTCCGGCTATAGCCAACTCGACGCCGGCGCCGTTGAGAACAACAACGTCCGCCGTCTGGCCGGTTTCAAGTTCGGTCACAATCCGTTGGCCCGGTTGGTTTCCTATGCTTTTTTCCTGCTTGGGGCAACGCTGGCGGCCCTTCGCGAACCGCGGTGTGAAATTGTGCTTACCCTTACTACGCCACCCCTGCTGTGCCTGGCCGGAACGATTCTGAAGAAGTGCCGGCACACGAGGCATTTTATCTGGGAGATGGACCTGTATCCCGATGTGGCAACCGATCTCGGCTTTCTCAGTAAGAAAGGGTGGCCCGCACGCCTGTTGGGCACACTCACCGATTACAGCCGGCGCAACGCTGACGGCATCATCGCGCCCGGCGAGTGTATGCGTGACCGGCTTATCGCGCGCGGCATCCCGCCGGAGAAAATCCACGTTGCGGAAAATTGGGCAGATGGGCATCGAATGTATCCCATCGATCGGAAGCCGAACCCACGGTTCACGGTTCTTTATTCCGGCAACTTGGGGCTGGCCCACGACGTGGATACAATCACCGGCGCTATGGATCGCCTGGGGCAAGAGAGCGGCTTTCGTTTTGTCTTTGCCGGCGGCGGCGCTCGCCGTCTCCCGCTTCAGGCTCTTTTTCGGGATCGCGACAATGTCGAATTCCACCCATACTGTTGTCAGGACAAGTTAGCCGTCAGTCTCAATTCCGGCGACGTTGGGCTGGTTACACAGCAATCCGCTTGCGTTGGCTCCGTTGTTCCCAGCAAAGTATATGGGCTAATGGCGACCGCTCGCCCGTATATCTTTGTCGGCCCCCGCGAAGCCACGCCGAATCTCTTAATAGAACGATTTCAGTGTGGCTGGCGGGTTGAAAATGACGACGTGGATCGTCTGGTAGCACTACTACATTTTCTCCGAAGTAATCCTGAGCTGGTGAGGCTAGCCGGCGCAAACGGCCGCGAAGCCTTTCTAAGATTCTATGACTTGCCGCTGGGAGTTGCGCGAATCTGCGCAATTGTGGGTCTGTCCGCGAAGAACCCCACGGACGATGCGGGAGCGGAGATTGATCAGGCGATTGCGTCTCCGGCGGCCACCCTGGCCGGTACAGATCTCACTTCGCCCCGGGCATGACGTGTCTCCAGGGGATCTGCCCAAATTGTTTGAGAGTTCTGGAGCCGGCGGAACACAACTCAAAGTAGAGACTCGGCAAGGCAAACTCTTGCGGGTTGCCGGATATGAATCAGGATCGAAAGCGATGCTTCATCTAACGAACGCCAGACGGTTAGCGCGCGCGGTAAAGCCGTGGCATGAACTTGCGGGCGGCACAACCCTTACTGCGGCGGATATCGAATGCTCTTCGCGTGCTTTCATCGCGCGGCGCCCGTTCGGCGGGGAGGCCAGTGTGTCAGGCACTCTGGAGGCCTGGTCCTCCGTCTATTTCCGACTTTCCCGCACCATCGAACAATTGGATTGCACGTGCTCACTTATGCGGCTTCTTCTGCTCTTCACTTTCTGCTTCGCTTCGTGTCTGGCGCAGATCGGATCGGTTGTCCCGGAAACGCCTGGAAGTAATCTGCCCGCCCACCAGATCGGCCCAAACGACTTGTTAGCCATCTCCGTCTACGATGCACCCGAACTTAGTAAGTCTCTTCGTGTCAGTCAGGACGGCAAAATCCGCTTCCCCATGCTCAAGGCCCAAATCAGAGCACAAGGTTATCTTCCGGCCGAGTTGGAGGAAACCATCGCGGAAGCGCTGAAGAAGGAAATGATTCTCGTCAATCCGATGGTCACGGTGAATGTTGCCGAGTACCACAGCCGTCCTATCAACGTTGTGGGCGCGGTCAAGAATCCTTTGACCTTTCAAGCGGTCGGACCGACCACTCTCTTAGATGCTCTGGCGAAGGCAGGTGGGCTTGCGGAGACGGCGGGCGCGGACGTTTTGGTTTCTCACGCGGCCACCGAGAAATCCGCATTCGCTTTGCAGCGCATTTCTGTGCGGGACCTGATCGACGGCGACAGTTCCACCATAAATATCCCGCTTTATGGAGGTGAGGAAATCAGGGTACCCGCCTCCGGCAGAGTCTTTGTGTTGGGAAATGTGAAAAGGCCGGGCGCCTTTGCCCTTCATGAAGCTGGGGAAGGAACAGTCCTGCAGATGTTGGCGCTTGCCGAGGGACTTGCTCCCTTCCCCGCGAAAGTGGCCTACATTTACCGCCGCGGGCCAAACGGCGCGCGAACCGAAATGCCTATCGAACTGGAAGCTATCCTCAAACGGAAAAAGTCTGACGTGTCTGTCTTGCCGGATGACATCCTCTACATTCCGGACAACAAGGGAAAGCGGCTAACCGCAACAGCTATTGAACGTGTACTCACATTTGGCAGTACCGCGGGCGCAACAGCCTTGATCTACAGCGGCCGCTGATTCTCCAAATCGGAAGTAAGCCAACAAAATGAAAAACGAACCCCATACCTTGCCCGCAGTGATCGAGCGGCCAATACAGTACCTGTCATACCCTCACCCGGCCGCGGTCGACATTGACGCGGAACCCACAGTACCGCTGTCTCACTATCTCTGGATTCTGCGGCTGCAGCGGTGGAAAATTCTGGCTTTCATCACGGCATGCGTCGTGGCAACTACACTAGTGTCCTCCCGCCTGGTGCCTATCTATGAGGCAACCGCAACGATTGACATCGACCGGCAATCTCCACCGGGGATTATCGGAGAAGAGGCGACGCGGTCATCCCTGAACGATGCGGACCAGTACCTGGCCACGCAGGTAAAGTTACTGCAGTCCGACTCCGTGCTCCGCCCGGTGGCGCTCCGCTTTAAGCTTTTGGACAGTGAACGTAATGAAAGCTCTGTGAATCCAGCCAATCGCGCGGCACGCGAGGATGCGCCCGTGGTGCTGAAAAAGCTTGGTGTTACCCGTCCCCCAAATACCTATCTGCTGCTGGTGAGTTATCGCTCTCCCGACGCGCGCCTCGCGGCCGATGTAGCCAATGCCATAACTCAGAGCTACATCGTGCATACGTTTGACCTGCGATTCCGCGCCTCCTCCAGCCTGACTACATTTATGGAAAAGCAGATCGAAGAGTTGCACGCGAAAATGGAGCGGTCTACGGGTGCGCTCATCCAGTTTGAGAAAGAGCTGAACGTTATCAACCCCGAAGAAAAAACCAGTATTCTGACCGCGCGTCTGCTTCAACTCAACACCGAATATACGAATGCCCAGAGCGACCGCGTGAAAAAGGAAGCCGAATTCGCCGGATTGACCGGCAACTCCCTTGAGGCCGCGCTCGCCTCTACCCAGGGCGAGTCGCTGCGCAAATTACTCGATCACTTAAACGACCTAAAAGAGAAATTTGCCCAGGTGGACGGACACTATGGAGTGAATCATCCCGAGTATCGGAAAGCCGCGGCGCAAGTGAGCGAAGTGCAACTTGCACTCGAGAAAACAAGGCTGAATATCACCGGGCGCGTGAAGGTGGAGTACCAGCAGGCCATCAGCCGCGAGAGCATGCTGCAGAATGTAGTGGCGGCAACGAAAGCCGAGTTCGACAAAGTGAATGCACGCTCCTTTGAATACCAGCAGTTAAAGCGCGAAGCCGAAGGTGACAAGAAGCTTTATGAAGTGTTGGTAAGGAGAATCAAAGAGGCAGGCATCAATGCCAGCTTTCAGAACAGCTCGATTCGTCTGGCCGACGCTGCCCGCCCGCCTGTTACACCTGTCTTCCCGAACGTTCCGTTGAATGCCTCGCTGGCGGTCCTTTTCTCCTCCATACTGGCGATCGGCGCGGCCGTGATGATAGACGTGCTCGATAACACAGTTAGAGATCCGGACGAAGTCGGCCGGGCCCTGAATGTGGCTGTGCTCGGAACGCTGCCGCTAGTGAAGCATTGGAGGAAACGAACTTCGGCGGCCATTCCGGACGGGGATATCCTTGGCACGGCAACCCGTCCGTCAGCCGATTCGGCACATCAGGTATTATCTGCATTTACCGAGTCCGTGCGGACTCTCCGCAACACGATCCTGCTCGCCGACTTCGATCGGCGCCTGCGTACGATCTTGGTCACCAGTGCCTCGCCGGCAGAGGGTAAATCGACCATAGCGGCGCATTTGGCTATAGCTCACGCCGAGCAGGGAAAGAAGACTCTGCTGATAGATGGCGATCTACGCCGTCCAAGCGTGCACCGCAAATTCGGCTTTACCGCGCATGCCGGCCTCTCCAGCGTTCTGTTGCAGGAACTAAAGTGGCCGCAGGCGGTGTTCAAACCTGAAGGTGTTCCTAATTTAGATATTCTTGCGGCCGGCCCCCACTCGCGCCGCGCATCCGAAATGGTAGGAGCCGGCATGGCGGACCTGGTGGAAGAGATTTCGCAGGAATACGACCTCGTAATTGTCGATGCACCGCCGCTGCTGGGATTCTCCGAGGCCCTGCAAATGGCCACTTGTGTGGATGGCGTTCTCGTGGTTGCACGCTCGGGGGAAACGAATCGGAAGGCGATTGGATCGGTGGTGAACACCTTGAACCGGTTGCGCGTGAACGTAGTTGGATTGGTTTTGAACGAAGTGAGGTCCGATTCAAGCGAAGGTTACTACCACTACGGCGATTACGGCAAGTACTACCAGAGCCATCGCGATGGCGAAACGGTATAGGAGCAGCGAGGTCGCCTGAAGCCCAATCATGTATAGTGCCGCTATTTGCGCGTTAGCCGGTTTGATTCTGTCCTTAGCCTTAACCCCTCTGTGCCGGGGTCTGTTCTTGCGCTTGGGAATTCTCGATGTCCCGGACGGGATACGGAAACTGCACCAATCTGCTGTTCCCCGTGTTGGCGGAATTGCAATTGGAGCTTCTTACCTGGGCGCTTTTGCACTCCTTCTGTTACTGCCTTTGCATGGTTCTTCGCTGGTCAGAGCAAATCTCAACCTGGTTTGGAGGCTTCTGCCTGCCCTTCTCATCGTCTTCGCAACCGGCCTGATCGACGACCTTAAGGGGCTCACGCCCTTGTGGAAGTTGTTGGGCCAACTTCTTGCTGTCGCGTGCGTGTTTTGGGCGGGGGTGCGGGTTGAAGCTTTGGGCGGGTACGGGCTTGGCGAAGTGCTGTCTATATCGGTGACAGTCTTATGGCTACTCGCCTGCACAAATGCTTTCAACCTCCTCGACGGTCTCGATGGCCTTGCTGCCGGTGTCGGACTTTTCGCCACGATAACGATACTATTCGTCGCACTATTGCAGGGCAACATGGAATTAGCGATGGCAACCGCGCCGCTGGCGGGTGCGCTCATCGGTTTCCTTAGATACAATTTCAACCCGGCATCGATTTTTCTTGGTGATTGCGGCAGTCTGTGCATCGGTTTCCTGCTCGGATGTTATGCGATTGTATGGAGCCACAAATCCGCGGCGTTGCTCGGCATCACCGCGCCGGTGATCGTGCTCGCGGTACCCATCGTCGACACCGTACTTTCCGTCGCCCGGCGTTTTCTTCGGCGCAAGCCTATCTTCGGAGCGGACCTGGGCCATATTCATCATCGGTTAGTCGCCCGCGGCCTGACGCCGCGCCGCGCCGTCCTGCTGGTCTACGGCTTCTGCGCATTTGCTTCGGCTGTTTCTCTGATCCACAGTATTTTCCACAACTACTACAGCGCTGCGTTTGTGCTGCTGTTCGTCGGTTTTGTCTGCTTTGCCGTGCGAAAGCTCGGTTACACCGAGTTCGACGTGGCGGGCCAATTGCTGGCCAGGGGAACTTTCCAGGAGCAAGTGAACACCCAGGTTTCTCTGATAAACCTGCAACAGTCACTATCGACGGCTGACGACCTGGCCACTTGCTGCGAAGCTGTCCTGGATGTGTGCCGGCAGTTCGGATTGCATAACGTGCAACTCTCCGTGGCCGGGCTGAAGTATTCAGGGACTATCAGTACATGTCAGGAAGAAGGCTGGACCGTTCGTATACCTCTCTCCGCGGAAACGGATTTCATTCAGTTCACACAGTTCTTCGATACAGCTGCGCCGGAGGTAGTTGGGTCGTTGGCGAATTCCCTCCGTGCAAATCTGAAGTCGAAGATCGAAAAATTCAAGACGGAGAATGTGGGCGTATCGTGCTTGTCCGAGTTGGGAAACGAGCGTGCCGCCGCATTGTTGACATCTAAAGTCTTGAACTGAGACAGTCCGCTTCCAGCACTTCGTCCGAATCATGCTTGATAACGATGCAGAGTTCACCCGCTGCAAAAAAAGCGCGCCCCCCAAGTCACCGTCTGGGGAGAAGCGGGAGCCGTTCCGCTAGTTCCTCTACGGCTCCGCCGCCGCCCTGATGCTCCCCCCGCGTTCAGCCTGAAAATATCAACGCCCGCCGAGTGCCAACTTCCATCCATGCACCTCGTTGGCCAATGGCATTCGCCACCCCGACCGGCGCCCAAGACGATTTCCAAAGCTTCCAGCTTCAGCGGCGCGCGATTCTCTATATGATTCGGACTCTCGTGCCGATTCAAATACCGCCGCCGGCCCCCTTACGGCTGGCAAGCTTTCGCCGTGTCAATACTTAGAACAAGGGGGAGAGGCACTTTTCAATGCGAAAATGCCACGCTGTCAACTCGCTGGTACCGCTGTATACCGTACTCTCAGGCGGCTTACTCGTGGTATGGAAAGTTAAGTAGAACAGTACCCGCGATCAATTGCGATATTATGAGCGAACCTCGACGATGGTCACGGGGATTCGATGAAACAGAAAATGAAGATGATTGCCGGACTATTGATTTGCACCTGCTTGGTCAGAGGAGAGGAACTCAACCCGCCTGCTAAGTGGCACAAGATCTTATACCGATCAAGCATTGTCGCCTTAAGTGCGGCAAATCTTATCGACATTGGTTCGAGTTGGGGTGGTCGCGAGATGACGCCGTTCCTCCGGAGTTCGGACGGTCGATTTGGAACACGCGGTACCGCCGTGAAGCTCGGAATGTTAACGGGCCTTATCACAACCGAGGTGTGGCTTGTTCGCAAGCACCCCAAAACAGACATCGCCGCAACGACCGCCAATTTTGGAATGGCCGCGATGATGAGCCGGATCGCTGCAAATAACATCCTGATCAAGACTGGCGATAGTCTTCCACTGTCAGGGAGTTCCAACGCTAAGCGCCTCGGCAGGGTGGTCCCTTAATCGCTTAGAGTCTACGGGTGGCTAGCGGGCTGGTCTCCGCCAATGGTGCCCGATGCGTACAGGCCGCCTACGGTCCCGGCTGCCGCTGCGGCGGCCCCGGCAGCTCCAAGTGCCAATCCCGACACACCCGTAGACGTGGCAGCAGCAGTTGCCGTGCCTGCCGCAAGTCCGGTCGCCGTCGAGACACCATTCTTAGACCACAGGATGGCTTCCCTTCCGCCACAAGCGAGGGTTGCCTGCTGCACTGCTTCGCCGTGGACAGTAACAGTCTTTCCAACGTAGCCCGCAAACTGTTTGCCGCGCAATTGGACCGTACGCTGGCTCTTGGCGTCCGTCAGACAATATTTACCATCTCTCCGTACGACCGTTCCCGTCAACTCGACGGAAGCTTTTGTTGTCGCCGGGGTCTGATTTCCGGCACCGTCCGGAGGAGGGGCCCCGTTCATGAGAGCAAAGCTGCCCAGTAGGAACAGCGTGATCAGGATGTACTGAATCGTTTTCAAATTTTACTCCCTTTGACTAACACTTGCGGACGCCCGTCGCCTCATGGCGCGAACGTCTCCCGTCAATATAGTTATCGGACCAAACTTTATTCTCATTAGCATTAAACGCTAGAACCATCGATTTTGATCTCGGACTTGCTGTCCGCGCCTCTCCCCAGGAAAAACCATGCGAGCCGCGAGCCGCGGGACTGGCGTATTGTTGCAATCCGCGTGCCCTGGATTGCGGCCTGCGGATTCTGGTGAAACAGTATGTGAGCCGACTCTTCGCCAAAGTTCCCGGCCACGTGCTCGCGGGCCTTGGCTAGAAGCGGCCTTCGCCGGCCGATGCCATGAGCATCGCTGGCCACTGCGTGTGCGATTCCGTGAGTCATAAAATGTTCGGCGGCCTGCTGAGCGGCGCCGCCAAACGAGCCAAAGAATGAACCGGCGGTGATCTGGAGAAAGCAACCCGAAGCGACCAGCTGCGCGGCATAGGCCAGATGGCGCTGTATGTAGAGATTACGCTCGGCATGGGCGATGATCGGGCGCAAGCCAGACTCGACCAGCATCCGCAGCGAAGGATCGACGGCGTGCCGCGTAATGACATCGGGAAGTTCAACCAGTATGCAGTCCTTACCATTCAAGGTAAGCGCACAAGGATCGTGCAACGCGGAATGAAGGTTCTCGGGCGTGAGATGCATCTCGCAACCCAGGTGTAGGCGCGGGACTCCAGGGCAGCCGGCGCGAATTCTGGATAGTTCCGCCTGGCAACGGGGACGGTCAAATTGGAACTGAAGATTGGCGTGCGGCGTCGCAACCATCTCGGTGACGCCGTCGGCGGCAGCCATCGCCAACATCGCTGCGGTTACCCCGAAGTCGGAGGCGCCATCGTCGACACCGGTCAGGATATGGGTGTGAATGTCAGTCATTGCTACCCGGCTGACCCCCTGAGCTCTCAGTGCGCGAGAACTGGGGTGCAAATGGAGTGATCTCGAAAAGCAGCTTCTCGCGGGCGGAAAGAAGCGAGATCGGTTTTGTCTTGACGAGTGAGATTGCACCAGTCCAAGGGTCAAGTTTGATGCGGGAGCCGAGAGGCAGGGCGGCGATCTGTTCGAGACTCTTATCTTCAAGCGCCGGCGCCAGCGAGATAAGCTGAGCCATCCGGGGGATGGTTCCGCCGTCGGCCAGCCGGTTGCCGATGTTCGCCCGGATCAGATTCGGAAATTTTGGGGCAAGGCTGGAGAGCGCCTTTAGGAACAGTCCGGCATTGGAAAGCTTTGCCTGATAAGGCGACTTCGACAGAATCTCCACCGCTTTGGCGCCGGCGGCGTCAATCTCCGCCGGACTGCGGGAAAAGCGAAATCGTTGCAACAGGTCTTCATCCGAGAACATGGTCTGATCGTGAAAGGCGAATTGAGTGTTAGTTCGATGTCCCAGAGCGATGTGCGCCAGCTCGTCGGCCAGGACCATGGCGAGGCTGGCTTCGTCGGGTAGGACGTCGAGCAGGCCGCGGCTTACCACGATTGTCCGGCCGACGGTGAACGATTCGAGAGGCGTCGTGAGGATGATCCGGCAATGGACATCGAGATTCAGGTTATTGGTAGTCAGAAGATTGTTGACCACCGTTTCGAGCACTTGGTCAACAGGCCCATTAGCGGCCAGGAAGCCGCCCTTCTCAAGCCGGTCGAGAATATTCTCTTCCGCCTGATGCTCCCAGGAGCGCTGGTTTTCGAGCGGCGAGTTGTCGTCGAGAGGCGTCTGGATAGTAGAGGTCTTCTCCAGTTCCACCGCCAGAGTGGTCAACTCATCCACGCGGGCAGGTTTCCCGGTGGTATAGCCCCAGAGCCGCGTTTGCGCTTTGAATGTCAGGCCTGCGCTACGCTTCTCTTCACCAGCAAATTCTTCTACATAAACCAATGCCGGCACCCACCCTCCGGCGGCAGTGGATAACCGCCAGCTATCGAAGTGAAAGTAGATCTTCGCGTTACTGGAGTGGCTGAAGGTTCCGTTGAACCGAACAATCTGCAAGTCGCGTTCCTCAACCCAAATGCGACCGATAAAACGGCCTATGGCCTTGCTATCCGCGGGAGCGATATCAAAAACAATGCAGCGTAAGCCGCCGGAGAATTCGCGGCGAACGTACTCGAAAGAATAGTCGCTGCGGCTGAAGTTTTCGGCGTCGATGAAGATCATCTGAGCAAACCCGATAGGCGCGAAGGCAATCGGGCGATTCATCGGCAACCGCAGCCGGTGGGATCCCTTTGGAGAATCCGACCGCGCCGCAATGGGTGTGTATCTCTTCACTTCGCTAAAGTTCAGCCGTCCAAGGAAATAGTGATCCTGTTCGCGGGTGGTTGTTCCGTTTCCAGGTGCTTCCTGGATGTACGTTTCGATAAGCGGGGTCCTGGTGCGCAGTTGCTCCACGAAGGACCGCTCGCGTGCGACGATCCGGTTCAGCAGTTTGTCCAAAGCGCCGGCGTCCTGGCCAGGTGTGCCGGAGGCGGTGGCCAGCGCGATTACCGTTATCAGCAAAACTCGATTTGAGATTGTATGCTTCATATCAATAAGCCAGGTGAAAGGTCAACCGGACAATGCCCCGCAAGTCGACCGCTCTGCCATCCCGCCGGGCAGGCGCGAAACGGATGGCGCGCGCGGCAACCACCGCATTTTCGTCGAGCCCGTATCCCAGACCGCGCACGACGCGGATGATGCGTACCTCACCCTCGCTGGTGAAAACAGTTTCGAGCAAAACTTCTCCTTCGATCTGATGAGCGCGGGCTTCGGACGTATAGGGCGGCCGCGGCCATTCAAGGATTTGAATGCCCTCTGGGACGACAGGAGGTCCAGTGGTTTGGGCCGGCCGTGGATTCGCGGCAGCCGTTGATCCAAAGCCGCTTTCAACAACCGTCCTGGCGATTGCCAGCGGCTGGGAGCCGGCGGAGGAACTGGAAAATTCATTAGTCAACACGGCGCCCCGGCTTTGGTTTGAGACCGCTATGTTTCGTTCGATGTCATTGAATTTGTATCCTTTTTGCCGTGCGGCCGGCAGTGCCGGGACGCCCAGCACTTCCGGGGGACGGGAGGCATCGAACCCAGCGTTCCGCACCGGTTGCAAACGCTCCGCGTAAGCGATCCGCCGAAGGTGGGACACAAATTCACCTGTTTCCGCAAGCGCCCGCGGGGTTTGCCCCGGAACGGGCGGTACCGGCACCGCGGATGGAGGCGCCAGTGCGCCGCCAGCGAAAATGGGAGCAGGGGAAGCAGCCGCGGGCTCCGGCGATACTGCCGGAGGAGTAAGCACGAGTGCCGGCATTGCAGTGCGGGTGGGCAGCGAAAGAGACGATGCCCGTGTGGGCAGCAGTTTAGGGGGATACGGTTGACGGTGATGTGCAGGCGGTCGCACTATCCGGCGAGGTGCAGGGGCCAACAGCGTTAGGGAGCCCCGAATTGCCACAGGCTGCGCACTTGGATAATTCCCGGCGGCGCCAAGCGCAACCAGGGTTACCGTGTGTACAACCACGCTCGAAATGAACCCGCCGCGATGCCTGTCCGTTCTAGCACAATCACCGTGACTTAGGTCCAGAAATTTGTTGAATGCACTCAATGGTGGTCGTCCGTATCGCGGGGTGGCCGCCCCACCCTATATTCCTCATCGGGCCATGAAAGGGAATTTCTCGGAATTCTTTGCAATGAGTTTCTAAGTGCAAGTACTCCAATCCCGCTCCAACAAGACAGTGGACGCAGACAGAAGAATCTCTCACCTCACAACTCTATTTTTGCGTTGAGCCGAACCCAAAGCTAGACACGCCCATACCTGTACCCGCCGCGGCTGCCGAGCCGAGAACAAAAAACGTCAGCGCGGCAATAGCTGGTTTCTGCATGGGAAAATCCACCCCGGCGTGAAGAAAGGCAATTGGAACGCCCAGTGCCCACCAGTTGCGCTTGGCAAGCGAGGTGGCGGCATAAACGATTGGGACCAGCGCCAGAGCAATGGGAATTCCGCCGTCCGACAGCCATTCGAGCCAGTCGTTATGGGCATGGTTCATGAATATACCGGGCGGGTCAAACACAGCGTAAGCCGGATAAACAGCCGGCCAAGTACCCAGCCCGAAGCCGGTCAGCGGCCGGGCTTGTATCATTTGCAGCGTGGCTTGCACCATTTCGCGGCGAAAAGCAAGCGGGTGCGCGGCGTGAAAGCGAAACCAGACTTCGTCCCACCCTGCCGTAAGCGAACAAACGGCCATACCGGCGGCCACCGCCAAGGCCATTCGATACTCTCGACTGTTTCGAGCGAGCGCTACCGCGATTACCGCGGCTGCTTCCAACGAGACCAAAACAGTTCCGGCCCTGGATGCGCTAAGTACCACCGAAGTGTAAATCAACGCCGATGCCACGACATGCATGAATCTGGAATTCGCGCTCAGAAGCGCCCCCGTCAGCGCGATCGGCAGGACCAGTTCCGCGAAGACGGCGTAGTGATCGCGATTGAGGAACGAACCCATCACATGGTCCTGGTAGAGAGTGGGAATCAGCCCAGGCACCCGGCCGTTTGCCGCGAACGCCTGTATCATCCCAACGGCGCTTAACACAGTTCCAAAGATTAGAATGGCCGACAAAATCGAATGACGGATTCGAGGTTCCTTCAGTGTTGCAAAACCCAGGTAGAAAATCGCCGCCGCCGCCAGCCAGCCTCTTCCGGCATTCCACGTCTCGTACGGGTAAACTGTCCAGTGCAGCGATAGCTGTACGATTCCCCAACAACATATCCAAAGTAGCGGAAGTAGCAGCCAATGCATTCCTCCGTCAAGCCGGTGGCGGAGAAGCCACAACGCCACCAATGCAAGTATTACGGCATTCAAACAGTGACCCGACACCGGGTCCGCCCACGCCGTCAAAACACCGGCCAGAACCGCCCCCATTGCCATCCATGCAAATGCCGCCGTGCCTGCGAGAAAAGGCAGCGGAGCCGTCACAGCAGGTCCAACGCCGCGGAGCGAAGCGTGAGGGCGCCTTCCAATCGCGTGGTCCCCGGCGCTCGATTGTACCTAAGTGCAACCCGGATCAGTCCGCTACCGCTGGCCGTGCGGAAAGGCAGGTAACCGCTACCCTCTGGCACGGAGATGATTGGCGTCGAAGGGGGGGCGAGGGGTATATTTCCCTGAAAGACCTGCCAATACAGGCCTGTCAATCCGCTTAATCCATCGGTGGCGTAGTGGAACGAGAGGCGATAGGCCCGGCCGGGCAGGACCGGGACAAACTGCTCGAGGAGTGTTGAGGATTCGGCTTGGCGTCCCGAAAATTCGATGCGGAGATCGCCGGGAACACCCTCCCGAAGCTGGATACCTTGATTGTCGGCGTGGCGCCATTCGAAACCACGGCCTTCGCCTGTTGCAAATAGACCGTTGGTAAGCGATGTTCCTGTGGCGGGCGACAGAGGACGAATCCCACGGTCGGTATTGAGATGGTTCCACAATTGAACCGCTTGCTCCGGCTGGCCCTCATCGATGAGGCGCTCCACAACCGCCAGAAGTAAGGCCCGGCAATCCGGATCAGGCTGAATTCGCAGGGCGACACGGCTTAAGGCAGCGAAGCCTTTCCGTTCAAGGAGAAATCCGATATATCCAGTGAGGGCGTGTTGGTTCTGTAAGTGCAACAATTCAGTTACCTGTTCAGCATCCGGCAAGACCTGGAGAGAGAGACGAAAAACGGGTTTGGCATCGGAGCCTTCGACATTCGCGGCGGCGCTGGCGGCTGGCCAGAATCGATCGAACTTACCCAGGCGGAAATAGAAGAAAGCCAGTGCCCATTTGGGCTTGAAGCGGCGGCTTTGGCTGGCTGCGCGGATCAGATAGTCTTCGGCCTCGTTGAGGTGCCCTTTTGACTCGGCCAGAAGGCCGAGTCCAATCAGAGAATCGGCTTCATATGCATTCAACTCAATGGAACGCTTGAGAAACTGATCGGCCGCGCTGGGGGACGAGTCGAGGCGAACGATGCCCCTCTCGCGCCAAAACACCGCATTTAGCGGCATCAGCCGGCAAGCGCGATCCAGACTCTCCATGGTCCGTTGGTTAGCCAGGGAGCACGCCCATGCCGCCGTGCCCTCCTGGAAGCATGCTCCGAGGACGAGAATAGCGAACCCTGCGGCGAGCACTCCGCCAGCATTCTTCTTCACACTAGTAGGTGCTTCCGGGCGGCTGAAATTCTCAAGGGGAGACGATTCAGACATGGTCCGCAGGCCGCGTGTGCCTCGACGCCCGACCTGGAAGCGCGGCTTATGGGATGAAGCCATCGTTCTGACCAGCCCAAAGAAGCCTGACCGCCCGAAGCGCCGGCGACAGATTAAAGTCTGGCTGGAAGAAAGACAGCGGATGATCGTGTTCGTCACTAACCATCTCCAGTTGGCAGCCCGCACCCTTGCGGCAGTCTATCGGGACCTTTGGTATATCAAGCTCTTCTTCAAAGCGATTACTCGCAGATCCGAATGAAGACAAAGCGCACTGCGCTGGAGGGTGTCATGGTGAGGGGTCAATTCCGAACGTAGTCACATAATTGGGTACAGGCTCCCATTCCAGAGTTACAACTAACAGTAATCTATTAATCAGCTTGGCTCCCCATCGTGGACGCGTTTCGAACTCCGGTAGCCTGTCCCCGCCGAAGGTTAGAGCGGTATTCGTTCAGATTCAAAGCTTTACGGTTGTGTCATCGTCCGGCCCAACTGTGGCAGCTGGTCAAAATGCCGGTCCCTAGTGTAGTGTCCAAGAAATAGCTGGACAGATCGAACACTGCGGTTCCGCGCAAAATCTGCGTTAACCGGCGTTGATCGGGAGCTAATACTAGGCGGCATAATTATTGGCCGCGGATGGACGCCGATAAACGCGGATTTTGGGGTGAACCCCTACT
>JANXXV010000777.1 GCA_025350445.1 Bryobacteraceae bacterium
ATGAAGTGCCTATTCTGTGAGAATTCGGTTCCGTTGGTACAAAGCCTCGTGCAACGGGGAGTGCCCTTTTGTTGCGTTGGACACAAGACAGCCTACCATGCAGACACGCAACGGCTGATGTTGGCGCGGCTGATGGAAACACGGAAGCGGTACGGTTATGCCCGCACTGACGACGGTCTCGACGTGCAAGTGGAACCGGTGTGCGAACAGGTGAACGCTTCTGTTCCTGAACGCAGACCCAAAATGCGGCTCCAACCGCTGGTCACCAGCTAAGACTTTCATCCGCCCCAGGAACCGTACTACATTGGTTCTTGGCTTCCCAGATCGGCAATTCAATCCGGATCGCAGGATTCTGTCTCCTATGTAGCGCTGGTGCAGGTGCGCAGACACCCCCGGATCCAAATCCCAACCGCACCACGGGCTTTGCGGCGGATGCCAACGGGAACAGTTTCATCGCAATCGCGGGCCAGAACAAGGTCTATAAACTGAACTCCGCCGGCGAGCTAAGTCTTTATGCAGGAACGGGCGAGCCGGGATTCAAGGGCGAAAATCTTGCCGCGTCCAGCGCGCAGTTGAACGCTCCTTGGGGCCTGTTTCTAGATGCCCCCGGCAACCTGTACATCGCGGACACTGGAAATGCGCGGCTGCGGAAAGTGGACGCTGGAACCGGAGCCATCACCACCGTCGCCGGCAACGGTATCGCAGGTTCTGCCGGCGACGGCGACATCGCAACCAACGCCCAACTAAACAGCCCGCTCGGCTTAACGGCGGATGCAACCGGAAACCTGGTGATCGCCGAGGCTAAGGGTGCCCGCGTCCGAATGGTGGCAGCGGATTCCGGGCTGATAGCAACCGTTCCGCTCGACGATGGAATCGACCCGCTGGCAGCCCCATACGGGATTGTGAAGGATGTGATGGGCGCGGTGTTCGCCGCCGACGCAGGTAATGTCTTCAAGCTGGACGCGGGAAAGTTGAAAAGGGCGGCGCCGGAAACCATTTCATTGACCAAGTCCGGAGTGTTCTTCGCTCCGGCACTGCAACAGATTGCTTATCCGCCACTGGCCTCCGCCATCCCTCTGGCGGCGGACGTGGAATGGGTGCCTGCCTCTTGTCCACCGCCGGGAACCAATCCTGGTCCGCAGGATTGCGTGGCCGCGGCCCGCTTGATGGTAGATCTGCGCCGGCTGCCGGCGAAATCCACGCTGGAGGTGAGGCCATTCGGGATTTCCGATACGTTTGGCGCCTGGACGCTGGAACAAATTCAGTTCTCGACGCAGACCGGTAGCGGAACGGTGGCGCTGCTAAACGTGACTTTACCGATTACCCTCAGCACCACGGTGGGCCCCATGCCGGTGGACGTGGACATACCGCTGTCCGCGGTTCGCGTAAGGATGACGGTTACCGGTTCGGTGCGGATCAACGCTTCGGTTTACAAATTTTCTCTCAGCGGCGATCTGTTTCCCTAATCGCAGTGGGACTCTTTACAGACCTGGATAATCCGCCGGAAACTTTCTGGAGCCGCAGAACCGGACTTTTCGCCGTGGCGGGATTGGCCTGCTATGCGCTGTCCCGGTTTTTGTTCACCTTCGATTCGGTAGCGATCTTGCTGCTGACAAGCCTATTGCGGTTGAGTCCCCTGCTCCTGATTCCCAGTTGCGGGCGGGCGTGGCCGGTGATGCTGGCCGCGCCCTATCCGTTTGATTTGGCGTTCGCCGCCTACTCTGAGCGCGGCCGCTGGTTAACCGGGGATTTGTCCATGTTTATCAGCAGCCCCACTGCGTTCCTGATCCTGACCGGTGGGGCGATGCTGGTGTCAATTCCACTCAGCAGTTGGCTGATTTCCCGTGCCGCCACTACGCCGGTTCCGGAGCAACTGCGCTATCTGCGTGGCGTGCTCTTCGGGATCACCACGGTGGCTGTTATTGTTCCCCTGCCGCAATGGAGCGTCTTCCTGATGCATAACATCGCGGAGCCTGCCGCGCTAGCCGGATTTGCGGCGGTGCTCGGCTATGGGACGCGGACTGCCAAGCTGGGATCATAAGTTGAACCCGCGGACACCTGGGTCATGGTGATGCGCATCTTGGTGGGGAAGAACTTTTCCGAATCGGGCCGCTTGTGAGCATGACCTCCGCCACCGCTGCCGTCTTTGATCACCAGATCCATTTGCTTGATGCCTTCCGTCCAGACGATGGCTTCGTTCTGCCACCACGACGTCATCGGCACATCCTGTTCGTACACCCCTTTCTCGCGATAGAGGACGGTGCCTGTGCAGCCATAGCCGTTGCCTTGACCCTTGTTGGGAATGTAGCAGAGTGTCCAGGTGGTGTTCTCGCCACCCGCGGGCTTTTCAATTACCTCGGTGCGAATATGGACAGTCCCGTTTCGATAGTCCACCGGGGTGGTCCAGTCTTTCGGCCGGTCCGGGTTGATCAGGGGGCCTTTGACGTAGTAATGCGACTTATTGGGTGTCGAGTTGTCCGCATCCGCCTTGGTAAAGGTGAACGTGACATCGAAGAGAACGAACTGATCCGCGCGAGCCGCCAAGGGCACTGCCATCAGCGCCGAAACTCCGGCGAACAGGAGACGGAACCACCTGATCTGTTTCATATTTTGTTCACCGTGCACATCAGGCCTTTTTGTTCAGCTTGAGATCCCAGCCGGCTTTGATGGCGCCCCCAAGCGTACCGTCGGATTTCTGTTCCTTATATTCTTGCCAATCTTGGCAAAGTTCAGGGAGATGGAGTCCTCCGGAAGACTGTCCGTTGCGCAGATGGCATTCGTTTGGTAGGTGGAAACCAAAATATCGCTGAAAGTGATTCTAAAGAATTCCTGCTGGTCCTTACCGGCCTTGCGGCAAGTCAGAACAGCGGACTTGATATGATCGCCGCCGGCACATGCCAGCATCAACTCCACTGACGCCTTGCTGGTCTTCATCGTAAAGTGAAAATCCTGCATGCTCACTTTGCCCGCGCCGCCGCCTCCTCCGAACGCAAAGGTTCCACCGTTGGTTTGGCCCCAACTGAACGATTTAACGTTGATCTCGCCTTTATGTTTCGAGTCGGCGCTCTCGCCTTCGATCCCATCAATTTTCAGAAAGCAATCAAAAAGTGACATCTTACTTGTCCTCCTTGCCGTAGCGCGGCCTAATTTGGATTAGGGTACCTCTTCTTAACACCGTTTACAATTGCACCCTATTTCCGCCCGCCCGCGAAAGCCGTGCGCTACAGTGAAGACACGCACACAGGAGCGACACGTGGGAACTAATTTCCGACCGCAACCGAACCGAGGTCCAAGCGCAGCCGCCGATCGCTACTTCGAACTGAAATCCGAAATTCATAAGAAGCTGATCGGCGCGCTGAACATGGAACGCGTCAACTCGATCCCGAAGGACCGTTTGCGCGCGGAGATCGGACGCGTCGTCGAACGAATTCTCGAAGACGAACGCGTCCCCATGACCACCGCCGAGCAGAACAAGATCATCGAGGAGATTCTGGATGAAGTGCTCGGCCTCGGTCCCCTCGAGCCGCTGCTGAAAGAACCGTCCATCTCGGATATTCTTGTTAACCGCTTTGACAAGGTCTACATCGAACGCAACGGCAAACTGGTACAGACGCAGGTCCGGTTCAAAGACAATGGGCACCTGCTGCACATCATCGAGAAGATCGTGTCGCAAGTGGGCCGGCGCATAGACGAAGCGCAGCCAATTGTGGATGCCCGCCTCCCCGATGGATCGCGCGTCAACGCCATCATTCCGCCGCTTGCGCTGGATGGCCCGTCGCTCAGCATCCGCCGCTTCGGCAGGCATGTCATCACCTCCGACGAGATGATCGAGA
This sequence comes from Bryobacteraceae bacterium, assembly GCA_025350445.1. Next base: position 3,834 of record JANXXV010000777.1, read on the forward strand.
ACAAGACGATCATGTCCGGCATGTTGAAGTTTCTGGCCGCCTGCGTAAAGTCGAAAGCGACAATTCTGATCTCGGGCGGAACCGGTTCCGGTAAGACCACCACGTTGAACGCGCTCTCGCGGTTCATCCCCGAAGACGAGCGCATTGTCACCATCGAAGATACCGCCGAGTTGCAGTTGCAGCAGCGGCACGTGGTGAAATTCGAAACGCGGCCGCCGAATTTGAACAAAGAAGGCGGCATCAATCAACGCCAGTTGGTGCGCACGGCGCTCCGCATGCGTCCTGACCGCATCATCGTCGGTGAGTGCCGCGGGGCCGAAGCGCTGGATATGTTGCAGGCGATGAACACCGGCGTCGAAGGTTCGATGACTACGGTCCACGCCAACAATCCTAAGGATGCGTTTTCGCGGCTGGAATCCATGATTCTGATGGCGGACCTGGAAATCCCCACCCGGGTGATCCTGCAGCAACTTTCCAGTGCCGTGAAACTGGTAGTGCAGGTTTCGCGCCTGCAGGACGGAAGCCGCAAGATTATGAACGTGTCTGAAGTGCTGGGCGTCAAGGACGATCGCGTGGATGTGCAGGACATTTTTGTTTTCGACCGCACCGGCGTCAACGATGCCGGCAAGGTGCAGGGCCGCTTCCGCGGCTGCGGCCACGAGCCGAAGATTCTGGAGCGATTGCGCATTAGCGGCATCAGTATCGATCCGGCGATTTTCGACGAAGTGGTTGAAGTGAATCCGTAGACAACCAATTAAGAGAACCCGACGGCTACGATTTAATCGTGGCGCGCCGGTTCAGGCCCTGGAACGGAAAGCGCTTCTTGAACGACGCAAAATCGACCGTAATCCCTAAACCCGGCGCCTCGGGCAGCCGGATGGTTCCGCCGCTTTGCCTCGGATAGGTGCCGTTGGTCAATTCCTGAAAGATCTTGTCGTCCTCGGCTTCCCATTCCTGGATCAGGAAATTTCTGCACACCGACATAGCCGCCAGGGACGCCACATGCGCCACTGGTCCGCTGCATTGGTGCGGCGCGATCTCCACTCCGTAGATTTCCGCCAGATTGGCGATCTTGCGGATTTCGGTGATTCCGCCTGCATGCATCACGTCCGGTTGAATAATGGCGGCACCCCGCGCCTCCAGCAACAGGCGGAATTCAAAGCGCGACAGCAGCCCTTCGCCGGTCGCAATCGGCACTGGGCTTTTCGCCGCCACCTCGCCCAATCCCGCCGGGTTTTCCCGTAGCGTAGGTTCCTCAAGGAATAGCGGATGGTAGGGTTCCAGCGCCTTTGCAAATTGGATGGCGGACCGCGGGCTGAATGTCTCGGCGGCTTCGAGTCCGATGTCCAACTTGTCGCCGACCGCTTTGCGGACCGCCTCTACTTCCCGGATGCTTTTTTGAATGCG
>JANXXV010000790.1 GCA_025350445.1 Bryobacteraceae bacterium
CGTGCTGCCCACTGTAGTCGAAGATCTCGAAGCGGCGGAAAAGGGAGATTTACTGCAAGCGACGTAGAGCCGGCATTGCGGCCACGCGCGGCTCAGAATGCCTGCCGGGTTACCACCGTGAGGGAAAGGTTTATTTCGGAATGAGTCCTTCGACTGCCGCGCCAAGTCAACCTCGATCGCGGAATAGCCCATCGCCGTCAGCCTGCGAACAAATAGCGAAGCTGGCCGGGTTGACCTCCCCGGCCTATTTGAGATCGTGGTCGATCTGGTGGCGTTGGGCGCGATGATGATCTAACGCTCGAACGGGAATCAGGCCATGAGCCGATTAGCCAAAGGCCGAAACGCAAGAATCGCGGCGCCGTCGAACAAATCCTCTCGAATCGCTGGCTGATAGCGTAAGCATTTCACCGTTCCTCCGCGGGCTCCAATGGAATATCCAGCCGTCCGCCCCGCCCGTAATATACTGAAACCCACCCTTCCCCCCCACATGCCCAAAATCCCCAAACTCCGCTGGGTAATCGCCGCCATGCTCTGCGCCGCGACGATGATCAACTACGCCGACCGCCTCACCCTCTCGGTCGCCTCCGTCGACATCCGCAAAGAATTCGCCCTAACCGAACAAGACTACTCCCACGTAGTCACGCTCTTCCTCCTCGCTTACGCCATCATGTACGCCGGCTCCGGTTATATCGTCGACCGCCTGGGCACTCGCCGAGGCTTCGCGGTCTTCATCTTCGCCTGGTCCCTCGCCCAGATGCTTCACGCCCTTGTCCGCGGCAAATGGTCTCTCGGCGGCGCGAGGTTCCTGCTCGGCCTGGCCGAACCCGGGAACTGGCCCGCAGCCGCAAAAGCAGTCGCCGAATGGTTCCCCGCCTCGCAGCGCGCTCTCGGCGTCGGCATTTTCAACGCCGGGTCTTCTATCGGCTCCGCCATAGCTCCGCCCATGGTCGCCTACCTCACCGTGCGCTATGGCTGGCGATCCGCCTTCCTGTTTACCGGCTCGCTCGGCATAGTTTGGCTCGCGGCCTGGCTCATCCTCTATTACCCGCCGCGCACCAACCGCTGGCTCCGGCCGGAAGAAATGCCGGACGTCGAAGCAGTAAAACCAGCCGTCGAAGGCGCGCGGCCCGATTGGCGCAAAGTCATCACCATGCGCGAATGCTACACGCTGATCATCGCCCGCTTTTTCACTGACCCGGTCCTTTACTTCGTCATCTTCTGGTTGCCCGAGTATCTGCGAAAGGAACGCGCCTTCGATCTCGCCATGGTCGGCAAATATGCCTGGGTCCCGTTCGTCTTCGGAGACATCGGTTACCTGTTCGGCGGCTGGTTTTCCGGGCGTCTGATCGAAGCCGGCTGGACACTGCCTCGCGCAAGAAAATTCGTGATGCTGATGGGGGCGGCCGTGATGCCCGTGTCCATCCTGGCGCCGCTGGTGCCAACGGCAGCCCTCGCTATCGGCGCAACTTGCTTTCTCACCTTCGGCCACGCGCTTTGGGTAGCAAACCTGCAAACGCTGCCGTCGGATCTGTTTCGCAGCGGCGAAATCGGCACCGCCATGGGCTTCTCTGGGATGGGTGGCGCGGTCGGCGGGATGATCGCCAACCTCGGCACCGGTTATCTGGTCAGCCACTACTCGTATGCGCCGGTATTCCTAATGGCCGGCCTGATGCATCCGCTGTCGGCTTTTATAGTTTATAAAATGCTTCCCGACCGGTATTTCAAACCGTCGTAGCAGACTTCCATCAGTGTCAAACCGCAGGCTGGCGCAGTGGGTCCCGCCTTCGGTGGTCCGCCTTCCAGGAAGCGCGCCAACTTCGCGGGAGTCACATTCCCCCTCCCGGCCTCGATTAACGTCCCAACGATATTCCGCACCATGTGCTTCAAAAAACCGCTGCCGGTAACCGTATAGATCAACCGGTCATCCAACGACTCGAGAGTCGACGCGTAGATCAACCGGACTTTCGATTCACCTTTCGCATCCCGCCTGTCGGAGGCCGCGAATGCCCCAAAATCGTGCTCCCCCACCAGCATCGGCGCTGCTGCCAACATGTTCGTCTCGTCCAAGGGGAAAGGGTGGTGATGGGCGTATCGCCGCTCAAACGGAGAACAAACCTCAGACCGGACAATCCGGTACTCATAAGTTTTCGAGACTGCATCGAACCGTGGATGAAACTCCGCCGGGGCCTCTTCCACCCGCACCAGACGGATAGCATCGGGCAGCAGCCGGTTCACGGCCTTGCGCAAATTGTACAGGGGAAGCGGGTTTTCCATAGAGACTGCCGCCACCTGCGCCAATGCATGAACGCCGGCGTCGGTTCGACCGGAACCGGCAACCTGAACCGGATTTCCCTCAATCACTCCCAGCGCGTCTTCGAGAGCCGTCTGTATAGTAGGCTTGCCCGGCTGTACCTGCCAGCCATGAAAGTCGGTCCCATCATACGCAACAGTCAGTTTGATGCGCCGCATCAAGTGTTCCGTGAGGCTGCGGAAGGAATGACAGAAACTACTGCATAAGGTCCAGCAGAACGTAAAGCACAAACAGCAAGAGGTGGGGCAGACGCCCTCGTCTGCCCGCGACCCCCAGGTCGCGCTCCCGTCCGCAACTCCCGCCACCACCAAGGCATCACGCCGCCCGCGAACCCGGCTTTTGCACCGGCAGGCCTTGCCGGCACAGCGGGCAAACCTCTTCCGAGTACGAAATCACGCTCAGCGTTGCCAGCGCCGCCCGTTTCACTCCCAAATCGGCCCTTCCCCCGCTGCGGTCAATCACGGAACCCGCTCCAATCACGTTCGCGCCCGCCGCCCGCAGCAGATCGATCACTTCAAGGGAACTGCCGCCTGTCGTAATCACGTCCTCCACCACCACCGCATGATCGAACGGATCGATCTGGAATCCACGCCGCAGAACCATCTTGCCGCTCGCGTCCCGTTCCGTAAACAGGAACTTCACGCCCAGCGCCCGCGCCACTTCGTGTCCAATTATCAGTCCGCCAATAGCCGGAGAGACAACCACGTCGATCTTTTGCTGCGGTGAAATGGCCTGTAGCTTCGCCGCCAATTCGATACCCAGATGTTCGGCGTGCCCCGGATGCGCCAAAACCAGCGCGCATTGAAGATATTCGGAGCTGTGCAGACCGCTGGTCAGCCGGAAGTGCCCCTTCAAATAGGCGCCGGTCTGGTTGAAGAGTTCTAGTACATTGGATTCAGTCACGTTTTCCTACATTCTACAGGGTGAAGGCCAAACTGTCCGGTTCCGGCACCGGAAGTCCCGGAATCGGACACCGATTTCTTCGCATCGGTCTGTGATTCAATCACTTGCGGACGGCATTCGGCGTGCAAAAACGGCATTTCGTCCGCGGAACTGTGAAGAAGCCGGAATCCTGCGATAACATATAGAATTCAGGGAACTCTCAGTCACCCGTTCTCGTTTTAGAGGAATAACAACATGAAACATCTACAGTCTTCCATTGCCTTGTTCTGTGTGTTCCTGCTCCTGGTTCCAGCCGCGGTTGGACAGCAACAAGCAAATATGCCCGGTGCGGTTCTTGCCCCGAGGGAGACTCACTGGTACACGCCTTTCACCCACAAGTACACCGCGTTCGATGTTGCCCCCATTAACCTTGCCAATTCATCGCGGCTGGAATCTTTGATCCGCGCCGGCAACATTTACCTGTCGCTCCAGGATGCCATCGCCCTGTCGCTGGAAAACAATCTCGATATCGAAGTGCAACGCTACGGTCCGCGCCTGGCGGAAGCCAATTTGCTGCGGGCGCAGGCTGGCGGCTTGCTTCGCGGGCAAACGAATTCAGTGGCAGCCGGTCCTTCGTCCGCGGTCAGCCAGTTGAACGGTGGCTCCAGCAGCTTTACCAGTTCCTCTACCTCATCCGGCGCCTCCTCAAACGGCACCATTATCACTTCAACGGGAACCTCGCTGCCGAATCTGGACCCGGTCTTTTTCACCAACTACACCTGGGGACACTCCACAAACCTGCAAAGCAGTTCGTTTGCCAGCGGAACACCTTCCCAGGTCTTCAATTCCGGCAATACCAGTCTGGGAATCCAGCAAGGGTTTCTGTCCGGCACCACCGCGACTCTCGCATATACCAGCCAGAACCTGGCATCGAACAACGTGCGCAGTGAAATCAACCCGGTCCGCACGGGGAATATCAACGTGCAGGTAACACAGAGGCTGCTGCAGGGCTTTGGTTTCGCCGTCAATAGCCGCAACATTCGCATCGCCAAGAACTCCATCCGTCTCAACGATCTGGTTTTCAAGCAGCAGGTGATCGCCACAGTCTCGTCGGTTATCAATCTCTACACAGACCTGGTCAGCTTCAATGAAAACGTGAAAGTGAACAGACAGGCTCTGGCGCTGAACGAGAAACTTTACAGCGACAACAAGAAGCAGGTGGAGATCGGCACCCTCGCGCCAATCGAGATCGTCAAGGCGGAGGCGGAAGTCGCCAGCAGTCAAAACGCTCTTATCCAATCGGAAACGCAGGTGCTGCAACAGGAGACTATTATCAAGAACGCCCTCAGCCGCACGGGTGTTGCCAGTCCGAGTGTGGCCGAGGCCCGCATCATTCCTACGGATAGCCTGGGAATTCCAGACGTGGAACCGGTAACCCCAATTCAGGATCTGGTGGCGCTCGCTTTGGCAAACCGCCCTGAGATTGCTCAAACCGAAGTCAACATCGCGAACACCAAGATACAATTGGAGGGCACCAAGAGCCAGTTACGTCCGTCGCTGGATTTGGTGGGCAGCCTGCAAAATAACGGAATCGCGGGCTCTCCGAACACCGTAGTTGCTCCTATTGACCCGAACACGGGCCTGCCGATCGTCCGCATCGCGAATCCGGCGTTCCTGGGCGGATTCGGTACGCTATTCGATCAGATCTTCGCCCGGAACTATCCGAACTACAGCCTTGGATTCCAACTTAACGTCCCGCTGCGCAACCGGTCGGCGCAAGCGGATCTTTTGAACGATCAACTTTCGCTGCGCCAGGGCGAATTGAACCAGCGCAAACAGATCAATCAGGTGCGCGTCGACGTGCAGAACGCCGTCATCGGCCTGCAGCAATCCAGATCGCAATACCAATCCGCGCAAAAATCGAGGATTCTGCAGGAACAAACGCTGGATGCCGAGCAGAAGAAGTATGCCCTCGGCGCGTCAACCATCTTCTTCGTGATTCAGGCGCAGCGGGATCTCGCCCAGGCGAAGGCGTCCGAGGTTTCCGCGCTCAGCACCTACAACCGCGCGAAAGTCTCGCTCTACTCCGCAACAGGTCAAACGCTCGAACGCTACAACGTCACGCTGGATGAAGCGATTAAGGGACAAGTTTCCAGGGCTCCGAATGCCCTGCCCGCTTTGCCGTAGGAAGTTGTTCCACTATTGCACGATGCCGGCCGGCTAGCAGGTAAGAAGTTCCAATTTGAAACTAGAAGTTCGGGGCGCTTGTTGATTCTGCATGGCTTACTCTTTGGCACACCGTTTGCTTACTAGACAAGCGTGAAAACGAGTAAGGCTCAAGGATCTATAGGTTGTTCCTCTCAACTACCCCAGTAAGTTCCCCGAACCTGATCTTCTTTAACCTTTCCCCTAACTCCCGCCCAACCTGGATCCTTGAGCCTAGAACTTCCAGCGGAGAGCCGCTGGTCGGATTTTCCCTGGAAGATAACCCGAACTTTCAACCGATGAGACGTGTATGACTAACCCGATCGAAGACCTTCAATCCCACGTTCATTTTCAATTGAGCTTGCTCAAGCTCGTAAACACGCAGCACGGATCTGAGTCGGTTTCAGCCCCGCCTGCGGTTGAAATCGCTCAGCAGCAAAATCTGCACGATACGCTAGTCAAGATCGCCAATTCGATCCATTAATAAAAAGCAGATTCCGAGCGCTGTCCCTCTTGCGGCGTTTCCGCCACAGCCGCGCGTTTTCAGGCAGCCGTGAACCGCGTTCTGGCCCCGAAGACCACAAAACCTTTTTTCCGCTTGTACGCTAGATGGGGAAACCGTGCCTGTTGATCATGAGCTATCCGTATGCATCCTCCAGATGGCAGGCATGCTCCATTCCCTTCAAATTCTCGATGGCTTCCTGGCGAATACGGATAACCGCACTTTGATAATTGGTTTGGTGGGGCCGGCAGAATCAACGCCAGACATAACAAACGGGCAATCTTTCTGACGATACGCGCGTGAAGATATCAAGTCTCACACTACCCCCGTCGGATTACTTTGCCGCCGATTCGCGGAATGCGTACGCAGGCGGGCCATCCACCACCTCGGTATCCGCGTCCAAATCCTTGAACTTCAGGAACTGCTGTATCGCCGCTTTCGCTTTTTCCGACTCGCCCAACGAGCGATACACCGCCGCCAACTGGTAATGCGCGCGCGCCAACTGAGGCCGCAACCGGACCGCCGCCTCCAGTTCCTTCCTCGCTCCCGGCAAATCGTTCATCAGCATTCGTACGCGGCCCAAGTGGAAGCGAGCCAGCGGGTTTGCTCCGTCCGCCTTCACGGCCCGCTCCAACACGTCCA
>JANXXV010000794.1 GCA_025350445.1 Bryobacteraceae bacterium
GCGAATGATCGCGGTGAAGCTGGGCGCCAGACTTACGGAAGTGGGAACGCTGGAAATTTGGGCCGAGTCGAAAGTGAGCGAACACCGCTGGCGCTTGCAGTTCGAACTGCGCAAGGCTGCCAAGACCGCGGAGCCCACCAGACCAGCCGCTGTAGTCAGCGAAGAGTCGCTAGCCAACTCGCGGCAACTGCTGAAATCGACCTTCGGCCCGAGTCCAACAGTAGCGCCGGAAGAGTTGCCCAACAAGCTGGAGCAAGCCCTGGCGCTAGGCAAGAACTCATGGCCGCTGGCGACAATCCGCCAGTTGTCCGACCGGTTCCTGGAACTGGCGGATGGCCGTAGCCGCGGGCCGTCTTACGAATCGCGCTGGCTCAATCTCTGCGGCTGGTGCCTGCGCCCCGGCTTCGGTTTCCCGGGCGACGATTTCCGCATCGAACAAGCCCGGCGTATCTACGCGGCCGGTATGAAGTTCCCCAATCAAATCCAGTGTGAGATCGATTGGTGGATCTTCTGCGGACGATTAGCCGGTGGCCTCAATCGCAATCAACAAAGCGATATCTTCCAGCGCCTGTCTCCTACTCTACTTCCACGCGGGCTCAAAAAACAGCGCGTAAACAACAGCCTGCTGCGCGAAATGTGGCGTACCGCGGCAAGCCTGGAACTGTTGCCCATGCAAACGAAAACCGACCTCGGCGAAGCGCTGGTCAAGCGCCTGAAAGCGGGCGATGGCGGCGCCAGTGAGATCTGGTGCCTTTCCCGCATAGGCGCGCGTCAACTGTTCTACGGCCCCAACAATCAGGTAGTCCCGCCGGCCACGGCATCGCGTTGGGTGGATGCGCTGCTGAAGCTTCAGAAGACGGAAGAAGCCCTGGCCTCCATCGCGCAACACACCGGCGATGCGACGCGCGATCTTCCCGCGGCAGCTCTGAATTCCGTGCGCGCCAAGCTGCAAAATCATCCAGACCTTCTGGCCGTGGTCGAGGGCCGGGAAACGCGCGACCTTCGCACCATGGGCCGCATGTTCGGCGAAGAACTTCCCGGTGGTCTGGTATTCGCTAACAGCGCGGAGGCGGCCGGTGACTGAGCTCAAACTCATCGACTGGTTGCAGCGGCAACCCGGAACCAAGGGCATCGGCGACGATTGCTTCATCTACTCCGACCTCGTTTTCACTACGGACATGATGGTGGAAGGCGTCCACTTCGAACAGGCCGACGCTCCGGAAGCAGTGGGATACAAGGCACTCGCCCGAGGCCTCAGCGACATCGCGGCCATGGGTGCAACGCCACGTTTCTGCCTGCTCTCACTGGCAGTTCCCGCCTGGGCGGACGAAGTCTGGGTGAAGCGCTTCTACAAGGGCCTGCTCAAGCCAGGCGTACCGCTAACCGGCGGCGACATTTCGCACGCCCGGCAACTGGTCTGCGACATCATGGTTTGCGGCCAGGCGCCCAAAGGAAAAGCCCTGCGGCGTGACGGCGCAAAGCCCGGCGACCACATCTACGTCTCAGGTGAGCTGGGCGCAAACGCCCGCGATCATTTCAAGCGCCCCCCTCAGCCGCGCCTCGCCCTAGGCCGTAAACTGATCGGTAAAGCTACGGCGTGCATGGATATCAGTGACGGACTCTCGCTGGATCTCCACCGGCTGTGCATCGCCTCCGGCGTAGCCGCCGACCTGGACGCCATTCCAGTGGCCAGCGGCGCAACGCTCGGGCAGGCGCTCCATGGCGGTGAAGACTACGAACTGCTGTTCACCTCGAAGACCCCGCTGCGGCTGGCCGGAATCAAAAGAATCGGCACAATCCGAAAAGGAAAACCAGGCACTGTGACGCTGGACGGAAAACCCTTGAAGCCCGCCGGATACGATCACTTCCAGCATCATCTCCAATGACCCCGTCTCTCAAAGTTGAGTTAGTCGCCTACAAAGGCTGGCCGAATTGCTACCGTATCAGCAACGGGGAAGTGGAACTGATTGCCACCACGGACGTAGGCCCGCGCATCATCCGCTATGCCTACACCGGCGGCGAGAACGTCTTCAAGGAATTCGACGCGGAGCTTGGCAAAAGCGGCGAAGACAAGTGGATGCCCCGCGGCGGTCACCGCATCTGGGTTGCCCCCGAACACGCCCAGCGCACCTACGTAGCCGACAATTTTCCTGTGGATGCGAAGACCTTCGAAGACGGAGTGGAACTGATCGCCCCCGTCGAGCCTGAAACCGGATTGCAAAAGCGAATCATCATTGAACTCGCCCCCACTGGCACCGCGGTGAAGGTAACCCACAGCATCAAGAACACACTGCCGCAAACGGTGGAGATCGCCGCCTGGGCGCTGACCCTGATGGCGCCCGGAGGAACAGGAATCACCGGATTCCCTCCGCGCGGCACGCATCCCGAGATTCTGCTGCCCACCAATCCGCTGGTCATGTGGGCCTTCACGGATTTCAGCGACAAGCGCTGGCAGTTTAGCAGGAAATACCTTCTGCTCCACAACGATCCGAACGTAGCCGCGCCCACCAAGACCGGCCTCTTCAATCCGTTCACCTGGGGCGCCTATCTCCGCGCCGGCACCTTGTTCATCAAACGCTACCAGGCAGATTCCGGCAAGCGTTATCCCGACTTTAACTGTTCTTACGAAACCTTCACAAACGCAAATGTCTTAGAACTTGAAACCCTGGGACCACTCAGCAGCATCCAACAGGGGGATGGCGTGGAACACATCGAGCACTGGACCCTGAATAACCGTATAGACATCCCGGCGTTTACAGACGAAAATCTGGATAAAGTGCTTTTGCCGCTCCTCTAATACCTATATGACCAAGATCGTCTTTTCTCTGATTCTCGCCGCCGGTACAGCCTTCGGCCAATACGCATCCGGCCCCGCCGGAGCTCCACCCTCCGAACTGAACGCCGCCATTACCGCGACGCTGCAGAAGGACGGCACCCAAATCCTGAACGGCGGCAAAGTCATCTGCGAAATCTGGCTCCGCGCCACCGCTCCGAACGGCCCGAAGTCCGCCGAGGACAGCGTCAGCCTCCCGAATATCCCGCAGGGCTCCCTGCTTGGCGCAATCCGCTTCCCGGCAAAGGGCGCGGACCGCCGCGGCAATCCCATCGCAGCCGGCGTCTACACGCTGCGCTACAGCAACTTCCCGCAGAACGGCGACCATCAAGGCGTGGCGCCGCAGCGCGACTTCATGCTGATTTCCAAAGCGGACGATGACCAGGACGCCAACGCCACTCCCAACTTCAAAGACCTGGTAGCAATGAGCGAAAAGGCCACCGGAGCCCCGCATCCCGGTGTGTTCAGCTTCTGGAAGGCGGACGGCAAGATGGGCCTGGAAAAAGA
>JANXXV010000844.1 GCA_025350445.1 Bryobacteraceae bacterium
GGTGAACGGTGGATGGACTTCGAAGTAAAGTAATTCCAATGGACAAACGTAAACTTGAGGGCCGCGTCGCCTTGATCACTGGCGCCAGCCGCGGGATCGGCCGTGCCATCGCACGAGGCTATGCGAAAGCGGGCGCGGTGATCGCCGTCACCGCCCGGACGGAAGCAGACCTGCATTCGTTGGTCGAAGAGGTGCAAGCGGCCGGCGGTAAAGCGCTGGCGATACGCGCGGATCTGGTTGACGGCGCGGCCCCGGCTGAAGTCATCCGCCAGGTAATAGAAGCTTTCGGCGCCATAGATATCCTTGTCAACAATGCAGGCATCGGAAGCAGCTCAAGCCCGCGTCCGGTGGTGGACTTTGACGATGAGTTCTGGAACAGGACCTTGACGTTGAATCTCACAGCTCCATACAAGCTGTCGAAAGCTGTTCTTCCCATCATGCTTAGGAAGAAGTGGGGCCGGATTATCAACATCGCCTCGATCAACGGCAAATTGCCGGCGCTTCACGGAGCGGCGTATACGGCGTCCAAGCATGGCCTGCTGGGCTTAACGCGAACGATGGCGCTGGAGGTTGCGCGGGATGGAATTACGGTGAACGCCATCTGCCCGGGCCCGGTGCGAACGGAAATGAACGAACGCCGGGTGGAGTACGACGCGAAACGGCTCGGCCTGTCGCTGGCGGAACTGGAGGCTCGCCTCACTCCAATTGGGCGGCGGCTGGAACCTGAAGAGATTGTGCCGATGGCTCTGTTGCTTGCCTCGGACGAATCGACCGCCATCACCGGACAGGCCTTTAACGTTTGCGGCGGAGTGGCTACTTAGCCTGCTTGGTCAGCGCCGCCGCACGGTCCAACGCAACGCGTGCGCCGGCCGCGTCACCCTTATCTTGAAGGGTCATCCCTAGGGCAAACTGCGCCTGTGGGCTGTCCGGGGCCAGTTCAGCTGCGCGGCGGAAAGCTTTCAACGCATCGTCGATACGATTCAAATTTCGCAGTGCGAGACCGAGGTTGAAGACTGCTTCCAGATACTGAGGCTCCAGGTCCGCGGCAAGCCGCAGGTGCCTGGCGGCGTCTTCGAACTGCTCATTCTTCGCCAGCATGCTGCCTAGGTTGTTGTGCGCCTCCGCGAGCCAGGGATCGAGATCGAGAGCTTTCTCGAATTCGTTCTTGGCGGCAGATTCCTGTCCCGTCTGCAGGTAGACGGAACCGAGGTTGACGTGCGCTTGCGCGTTGCCCGGTTCCAGTACAAGCGCGGTCTTGAGTTCTTGCATTCCGCTATCCAAGTCCCCCGCACCCACCAGCGCCAGCCCGAAATACATATGATTGCCGGCCGAAGAATCCAAACCCAAAGCAGAGCGAAACGACTTCACCGCATCTTGAGGCTGGCCTGCGCGCAGGTAACGAATGCCTTCACTTTGAAGCGCCTCTGCGTCCTGTTTCGCCTGGGCCCGCTTGCGAAGCGCCACCACGCGCTCCAGTTCTTTCTTTCCCGCTTCCTCGTTATGGCTTCGAATCAAAGCCTGCGCCAGACTGTATCGCGTGGCCGCGTCGTCCGGTTCGCGATTTAAGATCTCACGGCATTGTTCAATGCCCTGGCTCCACTGGTGTTGAGACATCAGAATAGAGATCAACTGGCGGCGGGCTTCAAGGAGATTCGGATCGCTGCGGATGGCTTCCTGAAATTCAGAAATACTCGCGCTCTCGTCAGCCTGCCGTTTGAGCAGCAACGCGTAATTGAGATGCGCACTTGCATTCGCCGGAGCAATGCGGAGGGCGCGCTCAAACAGCGGCTTGGCCTCGGCGGCATTCCTGTCCCCGATGTCGACGCCCAGATTCATCAGCGTGTCGACATGCCGCGGATCCAAGCTGAGAGCCTTCCGGTATTCGGGTATGCCGGCGCCTTTGCCGGGATCGGCCCGGTCCAGCGTGAGGGCAAGATTGTAATGCGCGCGGACGGAACCCGGCCCGATGGCGACCGCTTTGCGCAGCATAACCAGCGCCACCTTCCACTCCTTGCGCTCAGCGTGAACGATACCGAGTTCCACCAGGATGTCGGCATTTAGGGGTTCGAGTTCATGGGCCTGGTTCAGTTCGAGGATCGCCGGCGGCCACAGCCCTTTGTCGCCGTACTCGAGGCCCTTCTTGTAGTGTTCGCGCGCCTGTGGATTTTTGACGGCGGCGGCATCCTGGGCGTGCAGGCCAGCGACCAACGCGAGCGTCACCACCGCGAAAAGCCGCAGGAACATAGCGTCATTCTACGGAGTTTTCGTTGTTATTTCAATGCCCAAGGGCGATTCCGGATGGCCTCGGGTGTCGGGTGAACGCCTGAGAACTTTCGTCCAGCAACATGGACGAGAACCACAAAGGCCTTGACTTGGCTTGAGGCAAGAGTAATCTGAATCTATTAGCTTCATGTTAAGCCAGCGGTCTGTCTTGGAGCTTCCTTCGTGTCCAGGAAGCTAATTTTAAACGGTGATTTGGAGGCAATATGAAAACGGCATTGTGTTCTTTGCTTTTGCTTTTCGTCGGCACGGCGGCCATGGCGCAGACAGGCGTCGACGGAACTATTTTGGGTGTCATAGGTGACGCCAATGGGGGTGTGATTGCAGGTGCGACGGTCACAGTCACCAATCTTGATACAGGCATTAAGAAGTCCGAAGTCAGCCACTCCGATGGCAGCTTCGAAATAACAGCGCTTCCGGCCGCGCGTTATTCCATTTCGGTGATGTTCGCCGGATTCAAAACCTGGACCATCGAGAAAACCGAGCTGTCGATCACCGAGCGCAAGAGGGTATCGCCGGTTCTTGAGGTTGGCCAAGTGAGCGAGAAGGTCACGGTGGAAGCGACTGCCGATCTGATCCAGACGGAAAATGCCGCGACGGGTGGCGTGATTCAGGCAAGGACGATTCAAGAGTTGCCTCTGAACGGACGGGATGTAGTGGCGCTGACAGCGCTTGTTCCTGGTGTTCGTTATGGCGGCAAGAGCTACACCAGTTCCTGCGCGGACGGAAATAACTCGAGCGTCCAGGGATTAGGTCATCGTGACGACCAGACGGAATTCAGAGTAGACGGTGTGGCTTCCAACGCGGTCTGCGATGAAGGCGGCACCGCTATTCCAAACCCGGATACCATTGCGGAGTTCAGGGTCCAGACGTCGAATTTTAGCGCTGAGAACGGTCGCAACCCCATTCAGATCACCATGGTGACGAAGTCCGGAACCAACGAGTTTCACGCCACTCTTTGGGAGTTCCTGCGCAACGATGCGTTCGACGCGCGTAACACGTTTGCTTCCGGCAATCCGAAGCTGCGGCAAAATCAGTTTGGCATTGCGGGTGGTGGTCCCATCCTGATCCCACACGTATACAATGGCCGAAACAAGACCTTCTTTTTCGGCAGCTACGAAGGAACCCGCATTAACAAGGCCCGAATCTACAATTCCTCAACCGTTACTCCAACGATGCTGCAAGGCAACTTTGCAGGACTACCGACTATCAAGGATCCTACTACCGGTCAGCCATTTCCGGGGAATCAGATTCCCGCGGATCGGATCTCTGGAGCGTCGAAGTATTTCTTCCCGTACATTTTGCTTCCTAACGCCGCGGGCAACGTCTATAAGGCGAATGCGCCGGTCCCGACTGATGTAAATGAATTCAATCTGAGAATCGATCACCAGATCACGCAGAACCAGAGGGTTTACGGGCGCTTCTATCACGTCGACACCCCGCAGACCATCTTGGGATATCAGCCCAGCATACAAGCCGCCGCGGATACACATTCCTACAGCATGGCCCTGAGCTACGACTACACGATCACCCCAACCACGCTGTTGAACTTGAGCATGGGCACGGTGAATGTTGTGAATACAACCACGCCAGGCTGCGGCACTGGAGGAGGACCTTGCAGTCAGATCGGAAAAGAGAACCTAACGGCGGCGGCAGGAATCCAGGGATTCCAGACTGCCGGGCGCGAACAATGGATTGGGCTGCCTGACTCCGTTTCATTCGCCGGGTATTCAGGATTCTCTTCGCGGGGAGGCTGGGGCGACCCTTCTACCTTTAAATCCCAAAGCATCAACGGCAACGCCAGTGTAAACCTTATCCGAGGCAAGCACACCATCGTGGCCGGTTTTCAATATGACCATCTCTACCTGCTTGCGGCTCACGGTTCGTGCTGCTCGAAGGGCACGTTCGATTTCAACGGTCAATACAC
Organism: Bryobacteraceae bacterium; assembly: GCA_025350445.1. The sequence continues at coordinate 4,208 of JANXXV010000844.1, forward strand.
GGGCAATGGATTTGCGGATTACCTGCTTGGACTCACCGACAGCAGTTCGCGCGACTATCCGATTCACTCGTTTGGCATGAAATCAAATCCGTACGGCGCGTTGTTCGTCGACGACTCCTTCAAGATCACCTCGCGCTTGACGATAGAACTCGGGTTGCGTTGGGATCATTGGTTCGCGAAATCCTTCATCCGCGGCGCGGGTGGAACGTTTGATCTGAAATCCGGAAAAGCGATTGCCGCTGAAAACAGCAAGGGCCAAGTGGACCTGACCGCGCAACCAGTTGCGCCCTTCCTGGGAGCAGCTACCGCAGGGCTTTGGATTCCTGCCTCGCAGGCAAAAGTTCCGGGCGGCCTGTTTCAACCTTCAGGCTATTTTTCTCCCAGGATTGGAGTTGCCTGGCGGCCTTTGAAGAGTGAAGATTTCGTGGTTCGCGCCGGATACGGAATCTTTACCAGCAGCTACCGCGGGAATATCACCGCTTCTTCTATCATCGCGCCGCCGTACTGGACCTACGAATCCCAGTCCTGGAGCGCGGCACAAATGCAGCGATGGGAAACCGCCTGGCCGGTAAATCCCACGTCGTTTGTCGCTCCTTCCATCGGTGCGGCGGCGTACGATATCAAGCCGATCAAGGACCACGAATGGAATGTTTCCGTGCAAAAGTCCCTGCCATTCGAAACGGCTGTAACCGTATCCTACGTTGGGAGCTACGGCAACGGTCTGATTGCAGACAACTCCTTAAATAATGTGGCGCCCGGTTTATACAAAGACCTCCAGGCCGCCAAGCCGTACCCCGCGTTCGGCAGCATCGATCTGTACGTGAACAGCGGGAAGAACTGGTACAACTCCGGCCAATTGAAAGTGGAGCGCCGGTTCGCCAAGGGCCTGTCCTACGTAGTGTCGTATGCGTTTTCGAAGAACATCTCCGAGAACGGCGCCGATAGTATATGGTCAACACCCACTCCGTTTGCACCGGCGGGCTACAACCGCGGAATCGCATCCTTCAATCACACCCACATTTTCGCGTCCAACGCCATTTGGGAGGTTCCGGTAGGAAAGGGCCATTCGTTCGGCTCCAACCTACACCCTGTGGCGGATGCCGTCATCGGCGGTTGGGAGTTCGTACCGATGTATTTGTACTCCTCCGGCTCACCGCTGACATTCGGCGCGCCGGGCGCATCTTTGGGGAACGGCTGGGGGACCAGGGCGAACATCGTCGGCAGTATCGGGGTCTCAAATCCGGGTCCCAATCAATGGTTCAACCCCGCGGCATTCTCGGCTCCAGCGGCTTATCAGTATGGTAGCTCTGGAATCGGCATTCTAGACGGACCCAGCTCCCACATCATGAACCTGTCCTTGAACAAGAAGTTCTTCTTTACAGAACAAAAGCGCTACGCTCAGTTCCGATGGGAAGCGTTCAATGCATTCAATCACGTCAACTATGGAAATCCGAACACCACCATCGGGCAGGGGAGTACTGGGCGGATCTTCTCCGCAGGTAGCGCGAGGCAAATGCAACTGGCGCTGAAGTTCGTTTTCTAGTTATCCCGGGGCATCGGTGCGACAATGTTGTCTGAGCGCACCGATGCCTTTCTGTTTTACGGTCCTGCTATTCCTCACTTTCCTCCCCCAGTTGGCGTTCGGCCAGCGAAACCTCTATAAAGAAGCCACTGAAAGCTACAAACGAAAGCAGTACGATCTGGCTTTATCCCTAACCACGGAAGCCTTGCAGTCAGAGGGCGACAACCCGGCTTTTCTGCACCTCAATGGAGTGATTCTGGCCGCGCTGGGACGGCTGGATGCGGCGGAAGACAATTTCCGTAAAGCCATTACATTCGCACCGGATCAACCACTCTACGCATACGAGTTAGGCGCGCTGCTGCACAATCAGCGAAAGTATGCGCAAGCTGTGCCTGCGCTGGCTCGGGCCGTAGAACTGGCTCCTGAGAATCTTCCCGCGCGCATGATGCTGGCGCGTTCGTACGTCTTCAGTTTCAATGTGCTGAAACTTCCGAATTTCGTGGATCTCACCCTGGAGCAGCTAAATTACATTGAGAAGAAGAACCCTCAATTCCCAGCGGTTCATCACCATCTGGCGTTGGTGTACATCAATACGGGAGAACTGGGAAAAGCGGTGGAAGAACTGAACACCGAACTTCGTTTGTTCCCGGAGAATGCACAGGCACGGCTCGAACTTGGGGAGACGCTGCTGACCCAAAACGAATACCACAAGGCCGCCGATCAATTGGAGATCGCGGTGAAACAGGCACCCCAAATGCCGCCGATTTACTACGCGCTGGGCAAGGCTTACAAGGCGGATGGCGCTGCCGCCAAGGCGCTGAAAGCCGTGCAGCGGTGCGTGGAGCTTGCTCCGCAATTTGCCAGTTGCCACTATCTGCTTGGGCAACTCTATCGTGAACAGAATCAACCGGAGCAAGCGAAGGAACAATTCGAGCTGTTCAAGCAGTTAAAGCCCACAGGCACGCCGAACAATTAAGATCAAACCCGTGTGGTGAGAATTTCGTGCAGGCGCTGCCCTACGATCTCCGCCTCGCCGGGCCGCAGGCCTTCAGGCATGAAGACAATGGTTCCGGCGTCCGCCGAATGTTCAAACACAAAGACGCGCGGCTCCCCGTCTTGCAATGCATTGATCACCGCGTTTGCATCCATCCCGCGGATTGCGGCGTTGATGGAGACCACGGCGTGCGGGCTCCGGCGCCCGTTCGATTGGGGAAAGCGGACAAACGCCTGCACGCCGGGCAAACCCGCGACCGCCGATACAATCCGCGCCATGTCAGCCTGCCAGCCGGCGAGTTCGGACTCGAGATCGCGCGACGCGTAGAGCCGGAGCGCGGTAATCAACCCAACGATCTCCTCTTTGCCTACTTTGAAACCGCGGCCGATGCCATGGTGCGGCGGACCTGCAATCCGGCCATCGGTAATGAGCTTGCGCAACGGCCAGGAGAGCGGAAACACGTCCATGTCCTGGTGTTGTAAAGCCGCGGAGAAGATCAAATCGGCGCGGCCGCACAGGATGCCCGAGGATTGCGGACCGCGAATGTGCTTGCCGCCGCTGAAAGCAACCAGGTCGGCTCCAGCCGCGATATAGGCCCGCAGGTTTCCGCGCGGAGGAAGGTCCGCGGCGGCATCCACGATCACGGGTTTTCCATGGCGGTGCGCGATGTGAACGAACTCCTCCAGCGGCAGCACGGAACCTTCTCCGCCCGCCTGATAAAACAGCGCGGCGGTGTTTCCGGTAATCGCTTCTTCGATTTCGTAAGCGAAAGTGAAATAGCTGAAACCCGCTTCGACGAATCGTGCGCCGGCAGCGCGCAGTGCATGATCGTAATCGTTCCTATGACTGCGGTGCACCACGATTTCGCAGGGCATGCCTGCCGTGTCAGGAAGGCGGTTCATGCGCGATACGTCAGACCCGGCGAGGCAGGCGGCGGCGGCCAGTGTGAGGGCGGCTGAGGCTCCGCTGGTGACGATGCCGGTTTCCGCACCGGTAGCTTCGGCAATCGCGCGCCCGGCGGCTTCCTGCAATTCGTCCATGCGGACACATTGTTCCGCCGCACCGCGCATTGCTTCCAGCACTTCCGCGGGCAACGGTGCGCCGCCCACCTTGGTGCTGTAACTGCGCGCGTTGATGATGGGGCGAACTCCTAACTCCTGGTAGATTCCCATTCGTCAGCGTCCCGCAACGTCTAGCGCCCGCGCCGGATTTTCCACCGTCATGGTGTGAATCTGGGCATCGGTAATTCCAATTTGCCTCAGCAATGGCAGGAATTTGAGTGGAACATGGTCGTACCCTTTGCCCCCGAAAGCATGCAGGTGACTCTTCTGGCAGACGTCGCCGGCGAGCATGATTTGGGAAAGATGCCCTTCTTCAATCAGCAGTTTCACATTGGCCGCCCGGACTTCATCGCCGGGGTATCCGTCTCCGTTGTAGCCGATATTGTCGACACTCAAGTACACGCCCTGCCGCGCGATAGCCAGCAGACGCGTGGGATCCGGACGATCGCCCAGGTGGCTGATGATGATGCGATCGTTGGGAACCTGCTCTTCCCGAAGCAGCGCGATCTGCTCAAGAGCCAGTTCGCCGAAGTGCGTGGTGTGGGTGATGATGCTCACTCCGGTGCGGCGTTGCGCGCGGCCGGATGCCCTGAATACGCGCTCCTGCGCCGGGGTGATGAACTTGCGCTCTGTCCCGATCTCGCCGATGATTCCAGCCACCACATCGGTTCCGTCCACTCCCGTGGTGAGCTCAGTCACGATCACTTCGGCCAGCGCGGCGGTGTCGAGTTCGAAGACAAACCGCGGATAAACGTCTTCGCGATACCACGCGGCGCCCATGACGACGTGCACACCGGCCGCTTCCGAAATCCGCCGAAAGGCGAGAGGATTGCGGTTGAGGCCGCCGCTGGTAACTTCCACCAGGGTGCGGCCGCCGGCTTCGCGATACGCGATCAGTTCGCGCGCCGCCATTCCTTCGTCGTCCAGAATGCAATCGTAGCTGCGCACAATCGGCCAAAGATCGCAGAGCAGATGCTCATGCGACAAGGTGTATCCCGCTGCCGCGGCCTCAATTGGGCCGCGAACCGTCATGATTGCCATTTGTCCTCCCAGGGCTTCTGACCAAGGATACAAGGGTCTGAGAAATATCTGCAATATCATGGACAGATAGCTGGAAAGATATTGATGGACCTCTCCGCGGGAATTATCGGCTTCGGATACACCGGCCGTCTGCACAGGGCGGCGTACGAGAAGTGCGGCGTACGGGTAAGCGGCGTGGCGGAGGCACAGGCTGCCGTTCTGGATACTGTTCCGGCCGGGATACAGCGGTTTGCGGATTACCGCGCTCTGCTGGCAACCGATATCGACATCGTCAGCATCTGCACGCCAACAGGATTGCATTGTGAGCAAACACTGTCCGCACTGGCTGCCGGGAAGCACGCTCTGCTGGAGAAGCCCATTGCTACGACCGTGGCGGATGCCGAGCGCATCTGTGCCGCTGAAAAACAGTCGGGCAAACATGCGCTGGTCGGCATGACGCATCGCTTCTACCCGGAGATTCTGGAGGCAAAGCGCATCGTGGAAGATGGCGGCATTGGCGAGATCCTGATGGCTCGGGATTGCATTCTGGAGCATTTTGGATTTGTGAACTCCCCACGCTGGTATTTGCAGCCGGAATTGGCGGGGGGCGGCACGGTGCTATCTTCCGGTGTCCATCTGGTGGACCGCGTGCTTTGGTTCCTGGGCGAGATGCCTGTTTCCGTTTCCGGATTCACGAACAACCGGTTTCTCAATCAGCAAGTGGAAGATTCGGCGCAGATGGCTCTACGATTCTTGAGCGGGCGCTCCGCGCAGATTACGTTCGGTCTGTTGCCGGAGCCGCATCCGTTGGTTTGCGACTTGGAACTGATTGGAACCCGCGGCAGCATTGTGGTTCACACGTGGAGCGGGTATGAGGTCCGCTCCAGCGCGGGCACCCGGCATCGTGCTATCTATACTTCAGAACCGCATGCGGAAAAAGTTTTGTTGGGCGTATGCGCGGAAGTGACCGAATTATGTTCAGCCATCGCGGAGGGTCGCGCTCCGCGTCCATCCACCGAAGAGTGCACGAAGCCGATGCGAGTGATTGAGGCGTTCTACCGCGCCGCGCGAACGGGCACGATGCAAGATGTAAGCTAAGAAGAAATGTCGACTCCGTTCGATCTTCTTATCCGCAATGGGCATGTAATCGATTCCGCGCAGGATATAGACGGCATCGCGGACGTGGGCATTCGAGACGGCCGGATTCAAGGCATCGGGCGGGATTTGGACGCCACCGGTTGTAAGGATGTTCGCGATGCGGCGGGAGCTTACGTCTGCGCCGGCCTGGTGGATCTGCATGGCCACTGGTATGAAGGAGGGTTGTACGGAATCAACGCCGAGATCGGACTGAATCATGGCGTTACCACGGCGGTGGATGCGGGGACAGCGGGCTTTGCAAATTTCCCGGAGTTTCGCCGGTCCACGATTCAGACCAGCCGCGCGCGGATTCTAGCCTTCGTGCATGTGTCGTTTATGGGGCTGCACGGCCCATTCGCGGAGGAGCTTGTGGATCTGCGATACGCACGTCCC
>JANXXV010000863.1 GCA_025350445.1 Bryobacteraceae bacterium
CGCGGCGGCGATGTCGTCGATTACTGAAGACGTTGTCAGGTTAACGACGACATCGCCCGACAGCCGCTCCAGTGCGGCATCCACGGCAAGCGCCAGGACGTCGTCGTTGTCGAGCACGCGCCCGTGCTCGTCGGCCACCGCCAGCCGGTCTCCATCGGGGTCCTGGGCGAAACCGATTTCGCAGCCGCGCGCGGTGACCAGTGCGGCCAGATCACCCAGCGTATCCGGCCGGGGCTCGGCCTCACGGGGAAACGGTTTTGTTGGATCCACCGAGATAGCATCCAGCCGGCAGCCCAGAGTTTCGGTCAGAAACCGCGGCGTCATGACGGAGGCGGCGCCGTTGACTCCGTCGAGCGCCACTCGAAAGTGGCGGCTGCGGATGAGTGTGGCGTCAACGTGCCGCAGCACGCGTTCTATGTGCAGCAGAGCGGGAGATTCGTAGTCGCAGCGGATGCCTTGGATCTCGTCGTTGCCGGCTTCGTAGAAATCACTTTGATGGTAGATGTCGATCAGTTCGGTGCGTTCGTAGTGGTTAAAGAATAGCCCGTGTGCGTTGAAGAGCTTCAGTGCGTTGTATTCGGGCGGATTGTGGGAGGCGGTGATGGCGATGCCGCCATGGGCATGGGTGGCGCCGACGTACATCTGAATGGTGGGCGTGGGCAGCACGCCGACGTCGACGACCTCACACCCGGCGGCGAGCAATCCGCACTGCACCGCGTGTTGCAGCATCTCGCCCGTCGCCCGGGTGTCCCGCCCGACGATTACTCTTCCCCGCCCTACGTAGGACCCGAACGCCTGGCCGAACGAACAGGCCAGAGCCGGCGTGAGAAATTCTCCCACTACGCCGCGGATGCCGGAGACTCCGATCTTCAACAGGTGTTCGCGAGGCATTTATGGGAGGCTCCTGACTTTATCGAGCAGCGATTCGAAGAGCGCGGAAGGGGGGTGGCCGCGCTGTTCGCAGATCACGCGTACGATGGGTTCCGTCTGGCTGACGCGCACATGGAACCAATGGTCCGGCCAATCGACGCGCAGCCCGTCGAGCGTGGTGGCGCGACCGTCGGCGTACTCCTTTTGCAAGTCCATCAGCAGCGACGGAATGCGGGCCGACGTCAGCGGCAGTTCACCTTTCAGGATGCAGTATCGCGGATAGCCTTTCAGAATCTCAGAGAGGGAATGCTTGCGTTCGTGCATCATCGAAAGCACCGCCAGCATGGAGGCGATGCCGTCGTAGACGAACTCGAACTGCGGCATCATGACTGCGCCTGTTCCTTCTCCGGCGATGGCGATCTGATTGTGGCGATAGCCTGATAGAGCGTCTATGGTGGCTTGCCGGCCTACGGGAACGCGGATCACTTTCCCGCCATGGCGCGCCGCCAGTTCGTCTACCAACGCGGTGCTGGAGAGATTGGTGATCACCAATTTGCCTGGTCCGCGCGGCAGCAGATAGTCGGCTAGCAGCGGCAGCATGATTTCCTCGGAGAGAGGTTCGCCCAATTCGGTGGCGATGCCCACGCGGTCGGAATCCACATCGAAGAGAAAGCCGGCGTCGGCGTGCAGCGGCTTCATGAGCGGCGCCAGTTGCAGGGCGATGGTTCGGGGAGTGATTAACGGATCGTGCGCAAAGGCGACGCCTTCGGGGTTCTCATTGATGAGGATGAATTCGAAGCCGAAGCGTTCGTTCAGGCGCCGGAGGATGACGGACGATGTCCCGTTGCAGCAATCTACTACTACGCGGAACCGGCGCAGTGAATCGAAATCGTAGACCGCGGCGAGATCGTCCAGGTACCGATCTACCGCGTGTTCCATTATTTCCAGTTTGCCGATGCCATGCCAATCGGTGAACGCGAATTTCTTTAGATGGTAGATGTCGAGCAGTTCGCCGGCTTCCGCGGTGGAGAGATAGGCGCCGCGCGGGCCGAAGAATTTGAGCGCGTTCCATTCCGCGGCGTTGTGACTGGCGCCGATGGAGACCCCGCCCGCGGCATCCTGACGGCGGATGGCGTGTTGAATGATTGGCGTGGAGACTACGCCCAGATCCAGCACATTGTGCCCGCAGGCGAGCAGTCCGGCGAGTACGCCTTCGCGGAGCATTCTGCCGCTGGCGCGAGGATCGCGGCCGATGATCACCGGGCGGCCGGGTTCAATGAGCGTACCGAACGCGCTGGCGAAATCGAGCACATGCGTGGCCGTTAACCCGCCGCCGACCACTCCGCGAAGCCCCACCTGGGACAAACGAAGTGTCTTGCGCTTTGTCATTTAGTTTCCGAGAATCAGGCGCCCGAAGGCTTCCGGGACGTGATAGCTGCGGTTATTGGTGGGCTGCCAGGCTATGCCGATCTGGTCCGCGGGAGGCCCTTGCATGCGGTAGAAATTAACGCGCAGTTCCTGTCCGGTTTTTGGGGCGGTGACGTCCAGGCCGGCCAGCGGAATCTTCATCTCGCCGTACCAGATCTTCGCCTTGTCATCTACACGCGCTTTTACGGTGTAGCCGGAATTCCAACGCCAGCCGCCTTCGGGCTTGGGGTGCTCGCGATCGATTTCCAGATCCACCCATTCGCCTTGCGGCGACACCTGCAGTTCCTTGTACTGCTTGATGTGTTCGAGATCGGCGCTGATGAACACCTCGGCGACGTCGTGCTCCCAGAGCTTGTTAGTCTCGGTGGTGGTGGAGGGATTTTCGATGAGATAGAGCGTCTTGTAGGGCTGAATGTAGAGCAGGTAAAGATACTTGTCGGTCCAGCGCGAACGGATTTCGGTGCGGTAGCCGGGGAGCGGTTTACCGAAGGAATCGTTTTCGGCGAAGACGCCCGGGACGCCTTTCCACTGTTTCGCATTGGGATCGGCGGAGAGCGCAAAGTCCTCCGCGGCATGTTTGCTCACGATCTTGCCCGGCCCGTCCGCGAAGGCCGCGGCCGCAATTAAAAGCACTCCGAATAGTTTCATCGCACTCTCAATATAAGCTGGAAGGAGACTATGCGGAAACTGTCCTTTCTTGGTGCTCTTCTGAGTAGTGTGTGTTTGGCCCAAAATGCCCCGGTGAAAACGGTGGCGCTTCCTGCCGGGGTGACTGTGGAATCGAACCTTTCCTACAGCCAATTCCCTGAGACGGTGATGGATGTTTATCAGCCGGGAAATTCCGCGGCTTCCGGGAAAAGGCCGGGAGTGATTGTGTTTCATGGCGGCGGATGGATCAGCGGGTCGAAGGAATCGACGATTGAAAAGTTTGTGATTCCGTATCTGGAACGGGGGTTTGTGGTGGCGAATGTGGAGTACCGCCCGGCGGGTGTGGCGCCTGCGCCCGCGGCGGTAAACGATGCGCTGGAGGCCGCCAGTTGGTTCCGGAACAATGCGCACCGGTGGAATATGGACGGGAGGCGCATTGTGGCGACGGGCGAATCGGCTGGGGGGCATCTGGCGTTGATGGTGGGGATGACGCCAAAGTCGGCGCATCTGGGCCCGGTGCGGAAAGTGGCGGCGGTGATCAACTTCTATGGCGTGGCGGACGTGGAAGATCAACTTCAGGGTGATAACAAGCGCGACTACGCGATGAAGTGGATTCCGGAACAGAAGGGGCGATACGATTTGGCGCGCAGGCTGTCGCCGCTGACGGAGGTG
>JANXXV010000876.1 GCA_025350445.1 Bryobacteraceae bacterium
CCTTATAGTCGTTGATTTGAGTTGCAACAAACCAGTTGCCGGTGGATTGATCCACTTGGCCCGGCCGCAAAGTTGCGCCATAGGTATCAGTAACTTGACTTCCGTGGGCGTCCTGACCCGTTACAACGACGGTGATTCAAACCCACTCATTGAAGCGGTTTTGAACGCGGTAGAAGACAAATCCCTTTTCGCTGAAATTGTTCTCGCCCTTTCTCCAACCTACATCCACTCCACCTGAGATCCTCGTATCGTCGCCTTTGACGGTTGTCCAGCCAGACCAGTCCGCACCACGCGCGTCACTGACTAAGAAGCAGATCAGAAGTCCAATGAGTCCGGCGCTCTTTCGCATCGAAGCACTCCCCGTTTAGCAAAGAAGAGAATCTAAGTTAATCAACCTGCTCGGATAGCCCTTAAGGCCATGATCATACCGCAATTTATGGCTGCTCGTAGCAGGAGATGGGTCCGACCGTCAGGCACGGCCAGGGTATCAGTGCCTGGGGCGTTGGTTCCGGTTGTTGGTTTGGTTCTCGAAGCCCTCCGGCAGAACGCTCGGTTGGCCGTCCACTCGGACGCTTCCACTTGCCTGATTTGTCGGCATCTGGGACAAGTGACCCATAAACGGCGTTGAGACATTCCTACCGATAAGTCGGCTTATGTCCGTCGATTCCGGTCGGGTAACGCGCTATCCGGAAGTGATTAGCAAGAAGTCCGGTTCTGGGAAGTTTGGAACCGAACATGGGCCAGGGCTGGATCGGAACGCGGCCGATGTCGTCTAGGCAACGCGTTATCTTAACGCCTATGCAACCCGGGCTGCTGCCATAGCAATTACCTGAGTGAAGCACATACCCAGCCTGAAGTATTTCCGCGGCAAGGGGCTATCCAGAGAGTCCGAACTGCCGGCTCCATGGTTGATGGGATGCACGGTCGAAATGATACTGCGCCCGTTGCTTGATATTAACCATTTAGACATCCCCTAGTCATACCCGCCAGCTATGGTGGGTTCTAAGACCCACGAAATTCTTCAGGAGAGTGGACCGTTATGAGAAGTGTGTTTGCAGGATTGGCGACGATGTTTTTTCTGGCGGCCAGTTCTGTCCCGCTGGCAGCCCAACAAGGCACTGCGGTACTAAGCGGCACGGTGCTGGATGCGTCGCACAAGGCGGTGCCGGGCGCCTCGGTGGCGGTAAAGAACGAGGCTGGAGGAGTGGCTCGGACCACCAGCAGCGACAGTGAGGGGCTGTTCACGGTTGCCAATCTGATTGCCGGCACATACACGGTGGAGGCGTCGGCGGCTGGGTTCAGCACTACGACGCGGTCCGCGGTGCAGTTGTCGAGCGGCGTTAGCGAAAACATTTCGATCACGCTGAACGTGAGCACGCTATCGCAATCTGTCACGGTGGAGGCCGCGTTTTCGCTGGCTACGCAGTCGGCGCCCTCGCTGTCGTCTCTGGACGCAAGTACGGCGGAGTCGGTGATCGGCTTGCGGTTCATCCAGAATTTCATGTCGCCGGTTGGGGACTATTCGGACGCCATCCAAATGTCGCCAGGCACGTTTAGTGTTAGCGCCAACGGGCCCGGGCTGGGGGACACGAAGACGTTCTTCCGAGGCTTTAAGGATGGTTTCTACAACATGACGTTCGACGGTATTCCGTTCAACGACACCAACGACCCGACGCATCACTCGTGGGTATGGTTCCCGAGCCCATTTATTGGCGGCGTGGAATTCGATCGCAGCCCGGGAGACGCGACTTCCGTTGGGCCGTCGAATTCGGGGGGATCGATTAACCTGCTGTCCCGCGACATGTCGACCGACCAGAATATTCGAGGAACCGTTTCGTACGGCTCATTTAATACCCGCTTACTGGAATTGGACTACGACTCGGGTCCGTTCGGCGGCAAGGCACGCAAATCCAGTCTGCTGCTGGATGTTCATCAGTTGAAGTCCGACGGATATCAGACGTATAACTTCCAGGACCGCTGGGGTGGTTCGGCAAAATACCAGTACCGGTTTTCGGAGAACACGATTCTGAATGCATTCACTGGAATTGTCGATCTGGCGTCGAATACGCCAAACGTCAAAGGGCCGACGCGCGCCCAGGTTGCGCAGTTTGGCGATAATTACCTGCTGAACAATAATCGGGCCGACCCGCTTTACTATCGGTACAGCTTCTATCAGATACCCACGGATTTCGAGTACATCAGTCTGGCGACGGCGTTGGGCGGCGGATGGAAGCTGGAAGATAAAGCTTACACAAATCGCTATTACAACCATCAGCAATACAACGGATCTACAATCACGACGACCAGCGGCACGGACAAACTGAACAGCTACCGCAAGTATGGCGATATCCTGTCGGTGAGTCAGGAGTCGAAATGGGGAATCCTGCGCACAGGATTGTGGTATGAGTGGGCAAATACGGACCGCTTTCAAATTCCGACGGATCCACGCACGTGGGCCGACGCGTCGATTCCGAACTTTCATGAAAAGTTCATCACGCAATCCATACAGCCGTTTGCGCAGTACGAATACAGGGTTACCAGGAAGCTCACTGTCACCGGCGGATTCAAGGTTTCGAACTATCTTGTGCATTTGAACCAATTCGCGGATAACGGGAAGACGATAGGCAACCTGGGTGGCCTGGCATTCGTCCCGCACACGGCCAACTACAGAGCCTGGCAGCCGTCGGTGAGTGCGCGGTACCGGTTGAAGGACAACTGGTCGGCGTATGTACAATATGCGACGGGCAACGTGATTCCGCCGAGCAGCGTGTTCGACGTGAAGAACGCGCAGGTAGCCGTGGCGCCGAAACCAACGGGAACCAAGACCTTTCAGTTCGGTTCGGTGTTGCGGTTTAACAGGTTTACGCTGGATGCGGATGCGTACTTCATCCATGCCGAAAATCCGTACTCGTCGGCGCCGGACCCGGCAACGGGCGAACCTGTGTACTTCCTGGCGGGCAATACGCTATCGAAAGGATTCGAGGCGGAAAGCAATGTCGTGATCGGACATGGGCTGAATCTTTATCTCAATGCGACGGTGGGGACGGCGAAGTATTCCGACTCGCATTTGTGGGTGCAGAACTCGCCGCGGGATACGGAATCGATCGGCCTGACTTACCTGCGCGGGAGCTGGGACCTGGGCTTCTTCAATAAACGAGTGGGTCATTTTTTCAACGATAACGGCAGCACCAATGAAGCGATTGGAATAGATCCGTTCAACATCACCAACTTGTTCTTCAATTACACATTGAAAGAATCGACGCACTTCAGGGGAACCAAGCTCCGGCTGAGCCTGACCAACCTCTTCGATCAACACAACATAGTGGGAGTGACAGCGGCTTCGACGAAGACGTCGCTGATGGCGCCTGGCGACCAGTTGGCGCTGATGGCGGGGCGCAGCGTATCGATCTCGATGACGTTCGCGTACGTGCCGAAGCGATAACGTTTCGGGGACGGAGCGGTTCGGGGCATTTGATGGCAGGCCGCCGAAGGTGTGGGCTGGTGCAACGGCGGCAAATTGGCCAGGCACCAGGATTGGACGGCGGTGCACCGGTTGGATAGCGGTTGTGATCCGGGAAGCCGAGGCGGGGGCCTCGGCGCGGACCTGGGGGTCCGCCGTCCTGGGCAGCTGATGGCGGGTAAGGAACGGGATCAGTTCCTTGGGGCTAGTGAAGTGTCCTCCGTAATAGTTGACGACGGGCGCAGACAAGGTGTCCGCCCCACCTTGCGCCCGGTAGCATGTTGTAAAGAATTAGCCGGGAAAGTACGCTGGTGTAGTGTCCGCAAATTGGTAAGGGACCTGGATGGGACTGCTTGTGCACCGGTTGGGAAGATATCCGCCTGGATGGAGGTTGAGATTCGG
>JANXXV010000919.1 GCA_025350445.1 Bryobacteraceae bacterium
CGTTCCCTTTGACAAGATTACGGATGCCGTTTCCGAGCATTCCGTAGACGCCGGGCTGGTGATCCACGAAGCGCAGCTTACTTACGGGAAAGGCGGGTTCCATAATATTATGGACCTCGGCAAGACCTGGAAAAAGCTCTACGACCTGCCCTTGCCGCTGGGCGCCAACGCGCTGCTGCGAAGCCTTTCAAAGGACGTTCAAACGGAGTGTTGCCGCGTGATGCGCGAGAGCATTCAGTATGCGCTCGACAACCACGAAGAAGCGCTAAACTACGCGCTGCAGTTCGCCCGCGACATGGAACCTTCTCTTGCGGAGAAGTTTGTCGGCATGTACGTGAATCACTACACGGTTGACGCCGGCGACCTGATTCCGAAGGCGGCGCAGAAACTGCTGGATATGGGTTTCGAAGCCGGTATTATTCCGAATAAAGTCACCGTCGAATTCGTCCGCTAGCGCGTCCTAACTTAGACGGTGGTTCGTGCGCCACCTTTTGCTTATGACCCGAATCCTTTTTGTTACCCTGCTGATATGCTCCAGTGCGATTCTCCACGGCCAGGATCTGACCAGCACCGATCCAAAACAGCGCGCCAAGGCCGCCCGGGAAGCCGTGAAGGAGGGCCCCGGCGCCATTGAAAAGCTGAAGCCGCTGCTCTCCGACGCCGACGGCGGCGTGCGTTTCGAAGCAGTGAAAGCAATCTCGGAGATTGGCGGCAAGAACACGATTGATCCGCTGCTCCAGGCGGCCAGGGACAACGATGCCTCAGTCCAGGTGCGCGCTACCGAAGGGCTGGTGAATTTCTATTTGCCCGGCTACCTGCAGACCAGCAGCATCCAGCGGGTGGGAAGCCTGCTCAAGAGCAAGTTCATTGAGAAAGACGAACAGATCATTCCGGTCTACGTGATTGTCCGGGAGGACGTCATCGCGGCGCTGGGGCGTCTCGCCCGGGGCGGGGCGAGCATGGATTCGCGGGCCAGCGCCGCCCGCGCCGTGGGAATTCTGCGTGGAAAAGCAGCCATTCCGGATCTTCTCGACGCGCTGCGAACGAAGGACGACACCGTAATGTACGAATCGCTGGTGGCGCTGCAAAAGATGCGCGACCCGGCCATCGCTCCGAAGATCACATTTTTGCTGCGCGACCCGAACGAGAAGATCCAGATCGCAGCGCTGGAAACCGTTGGTCTGCTGATGAGCAAAGAATCGAATCCGGAACTGCAAAAGGCTTACGATCGCGCGCGGAACGAGAAGATTCGCCGCGCCGCTCTGTCCGCGCTGGCGATGGTTCCTCAGCCGGAAAACCGGACTTACTTCGAACGTGCGCTGCACGACAAGGACGACGGCATTCGCGCCGCCGCTTTCGAGGGCTACGCACGGCTGAGGAATCCGGCGGATCTAGCGGCGCTGGAAGGGAGTTTCGATGCGGAGAGGAAGGCAACGCCACGGCTCGCTTTGGCCTTCGCTCTGGTGAGCCTGGGAAAAACGGAAATCTCTCAACTGTCGCCGGCGCAATATTTGATTGACACGCTGAATTCGAAACAGCGGCATCAAATCGCGCAGGCGTACCTCACGGAGCTGGCTCGTGTTCCGGTGATGAGAGCGGCGCTGAACGCCGCGGCCCTTCAGGGGACTAGAGACGAAAAAATCGGCATCTCCCGTATTCTGGCCGTCAGCGGCGACAAGAGTTCGATCGCACCGCTCGACACCTTGACGAGAGATCCCGATTCGGAAGTTGCGCAGGAGAGTTTGCGGGCCGTTCGCAGTTTGAAGACCCGCCTCGAATAGCCGAAAAACTCTACTTCGCTTTCTTCTGTTTCTGCTGCCCGACGCGGACCTTAAACTGGGCCGCTTTGGCGTCTTTGTGGGCTTTCCAGTCGAAACGCGAGGTGGCTTCTTTCAAGTAAGCATCCACATCACAATCTTTCGGCAGGACGGCCATCAGTGTGGCCGTGTCGGCTCCATCTGGGCTGCTAATACGAAAACGCTTTACATTCGGAATTGCCATATCTCTGTCAGGATAGCAGATCGCCAGCCTGCGCCTCCAGCACCTCACGCACTTTCCTGCCCAATTGCTCCACCGTGAATGGTTTTTGCAGGAAATGGGTATCGGCTTCCAGTGCTCCGTGATGCAGAACGACACTATCGGCGTAACCGGATACGAAGAGTACCCGCATGTCCGGAGTTATCTGGCGCAGGCGTGCGGCCAGTTCACGGCCCCCCATTTTGGGCATCACTACGTCTGTGATTAGCACCTGAACCGGGTCGCCGCTTGCGCGGCACATCTCAAGGGCTTCCTGTCCCCCGCAAGCGCCCAGAACCCGATACCCGGCCTGTTGCAGCATCTCAAGCAGAACCCGGCGCACTCCTTCCTCGTCTTCCACCACCAGCACGGTTTCGGTCCCTCGGAAGCTGAAGCGTTCGGGCTCGTGTTTCGCCTGCGCATCGGTAGGTTCGTCTATCCGCGGGAGGTAGATTTTGAACGTTGAGCCAAGGCCCGGTTCGGAATAGACCAGGATCGCTCCCTGATTCTGCTTCACGATTCCGTAGCTGGTGGAGAGCCCGAATCCGGTTCCGTGGCCCCGCTCTTTGGTAGTGAAGAACGGCTCGAACAAATGCGAACGGGTGACCTCGTCCATCCCGCTTCCGGTGTCGCTCACCGCCAGCAGTACATAGGGCCCCGGCGCCAGACCCTGGGCGTACTGCGCCGAGAACTCGTCGAAATCGCGATCCATCGTTTCAATTACCAGCTTTCCGCCGCGCGGCATCGCGTCCCGCGCATTGACGGCGAGATTCACAATCACCTGCTCAATCTGGCCCGGGTCTACGCGCACCTTTCCGCAGACGCCTTCGATCCGCAGCTCGATATCCTCGCCGGCTAGCCGCTTGAGCATACGATCCATGCCGCGGACCAGCGCGTCCAGCGCGACCACCTTTGGCAGGACGATTTGCTGGCGGCTGAAAGCAAGCAGTTGTTTGGTCAGCGTGGTGGCGCGGTCGGCAGTCTTGAGTACCTGCTGCAAATCTTCGCTCATGGGATCGGCCGGGGAAAGTTGATCCACCATCATCTGGCAGTAACCGGTGATAACCGTCAGCAAGTTGTTGAAGTCGTGCGCGACGCCACCGGCAAGCCTCCCCACGGCTTCCATCTTTTGCGATTGGCGAAATTGATCCTCCAACTTCTTTCGTTCCGTATTGTCGGCCACGGCGGCGACGATGCCGGTGACAACCCCGTTTCCGTCCCGCACTTGCGCGTTCCAGACGCTGACTTCGATCGCCGAGCCGTCTTTCCGCTGAAATCTTTCCTCGTTGCCGACCAGCCGGTTCCCGTGAATACACTGCTCGAACCGGGCCGTGAAATCGGCCTTGTATTCGGGAAAAACAATCGGGAGGGGTCCATCCATCACTTCGCCGGCGGAGAATCCAAAAATATTCTCGGCCGCCCGGTTCCAGCTTTTTACATTTGCCAGCAGATCGAGCGAATAGATGGCTAGCGGAGACGTCTCAATCACGGCCCGAAGGGTTTCGTTCGCTCCGCGCAGTGCTTCTCCGGCTTGGGCTCGTTCGGTAATATCGCGGGAATTCACCACGAACCCGCCCACTGGGGATTTACCGCCGGTACCCTTCCCTATTGCTTCCAAAACGCGCCAGGAGCCATCACGATGGCGCAAGCGGAACTGGAATTGTTGCGGAAAGCTCGTGCGGTTTGGGTCGAAGGCGAGTTTTTCGAGGAATGCCTTACAGTCGCCGGGGTGAATTAGCGCGACCAGGTTGGCGCCATGCAGAGCGGATGGACTGTAGCCTAAGATCCGCTCCAAAGATGGGCTGCTGTACCGGATCACGCCGGCCTCGTCCAGCACGGTGATAATGTCCAGGGCGTTCTCTATTAGCGACCGGAAGTATTCTTCGCTCTTTCTGAGTTCTTCGACGGCGCGCTTGCGCTCGGTGGCATAGCGCATGGCACGGACCAGCACCTGGCCCGTCACCTGGCCCTTTACCAGATAGTCCTGCGCTCCTTCGCGCACGGCGCGAACCGCCAGGGCCTCGTCGTCCAGGCCTGTGAGCACGACAATAGGCAGGTTGGGCGCGTGGGCGTGCGTGCGCTCCAGAGTTTCAAGACCCTCGGCATCGGGAAGCGATAAGTCGAGCATAATGACGTCGAAAGCCTCGCCGTCCAGGCGTTTCAGCGCGCATTCGAGGGTCTGTTCGTGAACCAGGCTGATCGATATCCCGGCCGCATCGTTGACGGCTTCCCGCAGCAGGCGTGCATCTCCAGGGTTATCTTCCACCAGCAAGACGTGGATGTGATCGAGAAGCATACTGAAAACAAACTAGATTCTCTAAGATCTTAACACTAGGACAGGGTGGACTAGTACATTAGTTTCCAGAGTTTTCCTGACGGCCCCGGGAACGCGACCGCTGGAAACGTGACACAAGGGTGGTAAATGGTGTAGGATATTAAGTTGCGGCTCGTCTAGCGCGGCCCCTGGTGTGTGCTCCCTCAAGTAGCCTACCGGAAAGTCCATACAACAAGAGGATCCTATGTACGCAGTAATTCAGACTGGCGGCAAGCAATATCGCGTCGCGCCGGGCGACAGACTCCAAGTGGAAAGCATTGAAGCCGAGGTCGGTTCCGAGGTAGAGTTTGGCGGTTTGCTCGCGGTATCAAGCGCATCCGGCGAGTTCATCACGGGCGCGGGCCTGGCCAACGCGAAAGTGCTCGCGACCATTTCCGGCCATGGCCGGGGCGAGAAAGTCATCGTGTTTAAGTTTAAGAGAAAGAAGCAATATAGGCGCACGCAGGGTCACCGGCAGAACTTTACCCAGGTGACTGTCAGCGACGTACTTGTATAGGCACGGAGTTGATCAATGGCACACAAAAAAGGATTAGGCAGTTCAAAGAATGGCCGCGATTCCAACGCACAGAGACTTGGCATTAAGAGATTCGGCGGCGAGATCGTAACCGGCGGTTCCATTTTGGTACGCCAGCGCGGCACCAAGTATAAACCGGGCGAGAACGTCGGCATTGGGAAGGACGACACGCTGTTTGCGCGCATTCCGGGCATCGTGGAATTTCGCGACCGCGGCCGGCTGGGCAAGTTCATCAGCATCAAAATCGAAGCCGTAGCAGCCCCCCCGGAAACAGTCGAAGCGTAACAGCTTTTCAGGGTCTTCAGCAAAATCAAAGGGCCGCCGGTTGAGACCGCGCGGTCCTTTTTCTTTTCCTCCAAATGTTTATCGATGAAGTAAGAATCAAGGTAAAGGCAGGCGATGGCGGCAACGGCTGTCTCGCTTTCCGGCGCGAGAAATTTGTACCGCGGGGCGGACCCAGCGGCGGCGACGGTGGCCGCGGCGGCACGGTCACCATGGTTGCCAGCGAACACTACAATACCCTCCTCCATTTCCGGTTCAACCCCGAGCATGCCGCCCAGCGCGGACGGCACGGAGAAGGCAGCAATTGCAAGGGTAAGGACGGTTTTGACGTCGCGCTGCCGGTACCCATCGGAACCGTTGTTTACGACGATACCAGCGGCGAACAACTTTTCGACTTCACCGAGAGCGGCCAGACCGAGATCATCGCCAAGGGCGGACGCGGCGGACGCGGCAATGCGCGGTTTGTCAGCTCGACGCATCAGGCGCCGACCGAACACGAAGACGGCAAGCCTGGCGAAGAGAAGAAGCTCCGGCTCGAACTCAAGTTGCTGGCCGATGTTGGCTTGGTAGGGTTTCCGAATGCCGGGAAGTCCACGCTGATTTCCAGAATTTCCGCCGCAAAACCAAAGATTGCCGATTACCCGTTTACGACGCTGGTGCCAAATCTGGGTGTGGTCAGCGTCGACAACGATAAGAGCTTCGTGGTGGCGGATATTCCAGGGTTAATTGAAGGCGCGCACCTGGGGCATGGCTTGGGTATTCAGTTCCTACGGCACATTGAGCGCACCCGACTTCTGGTCCATCTAGTGGACGTTTCCGAAACGACAGGCCGCGATCCGGTTCAGGATTTCCGTATTGTGATGCAAGAACTGGGCCAGTTCAGCGAAGATTTGATCCGGAAGCCGATGCTGCTGGTTGCAACCAAGGTAGACGTCGCGCAGGATCTGGAGCGTCTGGAATCGGTGAGAGCGTTGGCGGCAGAGGAACATCTCCCACTGTATGAAATCTCCAGCGTGACCGGGCAAGGCCTGGAAAAGCTGAAAGCCGCTATGGCGGAGATTGCTCTTGCTCCGGTGGCTCCCGTGGAATCTGCCCTTCCCAAATAATTAATCCTGGAATCCGGCGGTTTACAGTCCGCCGGTAATCATTGCCACCGGAGAAATGGTGCGCCGCTGTGCGAAATAGTTCTGCTGGGAAAGATTCCGGTAGACGTTCCCTGCCACCCCAGCCGCCACCGGGCCACTTACAGGCCGGCCGCCGGTCAGCAATACCACCACCGTTAGTTTCTTGCTCAGCACGTCGTTGAACGATCCGAACCACCCGAGATGCGTCGGCGTGGCACTGTCGGTGCAAGTGCCGGTCTTGCCAAATATCGGCTCGTTAGGGTCGTAATTGGCCCGTCTGGCCGTACCGTACTCTACCGCTCCCATCATGCCGGGCTTCACCTCGGGGATCGATTCCTGAATCGCCAGATGGCGTTTCACGCGGGGAACGAATTTCTCCAACTCTCCCAAATTCGCCGGATGTTGCAGGTAATAGAGCGTTCCGCCGTTCGCTACCGCAGAGACCAAACCTGCCAGTTGCAGGGGCGTAAGCGCGATCCCTTCGCCGAAACTCGTCATCATTCCCATGCCGCCATTCTTTGGGGGAGCCGCCGGCAGCGTGCCCGGCTGCTCGCCGTCGATATTCAGGCCAGCCTTCTCTCCCAAACCGAACAATCGCGCGTAGTAGCTTACCTTTTCAAAACCCAACTTGATTCCGACGTTCGCGAAGTAATTGTTGTTGGAGTGAGCCAGGGCATTAGTAAGATTCATGCTCGTGCGGCCGTAGAGCCTCATCGCCGTGTTGCGGTCGATGATTCCTTCACTCAACCCTGCCAAGGCCGCCACAATCTTTATAGTGGAACACGGCTGGAATCCGCTCTTTAGGGCCAATTTCTGATTCACGATGGTCAGGACGCGGCCGGTGGCCGGATCCGCCACGACAATGGTTCCGTTAAACGGACCAAGAGCGTCAACGGCGGCGCGCCGGACTACCAGATCTTCCCCGTCAATCTGGTCTCCCAGTGTGGAATCGGCGAATGTGGGTTCCGTCCACGGTCCGGATCCAACGCGCCCGCCCGCAGGTACAAACGAGCTGGCGTGCTTCGACCGCGGCTTGTGTTTCCTCAATTCTTTGGCGGCATTGGGCGGTTTGGTGAGGGGCTTGGCTACGACCGGTTTGGACTTCCGATTCGCTTTCTTCGCCTTCGCCATACCGAAGGACATTCCTGTAAGGGAGATGATACACAGCAACAGGAGGATGAAGCGAGGTAGGGGGGTGAGACGCATGTTCCTATTTTTTACATCCTTAGATCTCTAGTATCGTAACATTTTTAACACACTTTGTTTCCTGTGTCTCTAGATCACATATCGGCAAAAGTACTAGAAACCTATAGTTTCAGGCCGCGGTCCAGCCGCCGTCGATCGGGATCACCGAGCCGTTCACAAATCCTGCCTCCTCAGACACGAGATAAAGTGCCAGATTGGCGATCTCGGTGGGTTTTCCCAAGCGGCCAATCGGCTGCCGCTGATTCAACTGTTGGCGCATCTCTTCCTTTTCATGCTTGTGGTACTTTTCGAGATACCCTTCGACGAACGGCGTGTCGACGGTTCCCGGGCAAATGCAGTTGACCCGGAACTGAGTGGGGTAATCCACGGCAAGCTGCCGCGTCATCGCCACGATGGCACCCTTCGTTGCACAATAAGCGAACCGCTTTTTCACGCCGATCAATCCGGCTACCGAGCCAATGTTCACAATCGACCCATGTGATGCCACCAGCAGAGGCACCGCGTGCTTGGTGACAAGGAAGGCTCCTTCCACGTTGACGCGAAACACCCGCTGAAAGTCCGCCAGCTCCGTTTCTTCCACACCGCCAACCAGTCCAATTCCCGCGTTGTTTACCAGAATATCAAGATTCCCCAGGCTTGCGAACGCCTGCTTCACCGAAGTCTCGTCGGTGATATCGCA
>JANXXV010000924.1 GCA_025350445.1 Bryobacteraceae bacterium
CCAGAGTTCGTTGATCGGACCGTACAAATCCTGGCTGGAGAACGGAACGTACTCAAACGAGCGGCCGAGCGGACTGGCGATTTGTTTGGTCCAGTCGATTCCGAGTGCGGAATAGATGGTCGCTTCAATGTCCTCGGGTCTGATTTCCCGGTTGCGAGACCACCCAGGATCCACAATGTCCCGCGCTTCGCTATCGGTGGAACCAACGGCGCGTTTCCCGCGAATCTTCGCTCCCGCCATCAGCACGGCCTGTTGCAGAAAATGGTCCCGCCCGTTCTGGACGTTCGGCGCGCCCACGGTGCGGCCGAATTCGCCCATCGCGACGATCAGCGTTTCATCCAAAGTGCCGTCTTGCTTCATATCGGCCAGCAGTTGGCCCAGCCCGTTGTCAAATTGACGCGCTAGCCCTTGCAGCGGTCCGTTCGGGGCGTAGATGTTGGAGTGATGATCCCAGCTTCCTACCGATATCTGGATGAACCGCGTGCCCAGCTTTGCCTTCAGCAGGTTTCGCGCGGTGATACATGCGTTGCCAAAACCCGTGTTGCCGTACAGGTTGCGGGTGGCCTGGTCGAAGGTGAAAACCTTATCGATGTCGCCGTTGTACATCAACTTGCGGGCGCTGAGATTGTACTGCGCCATCTCGGTAACCGATGTTCCGAGTGCGCCGGATTCCTTGGTTTCCGCGTCCATCTCCTGTAGCAAGCCGTAACGCCGGTCGAACACCACATTGCCATTCGGATGCGCCGAATTGCCTAGCCCGCCACCGCCCGGACTGACATAGAAGGGCGCGTTGTCCGGCGCCAGATATCCGGAGCCCGGTCCATTATTGGCGTTCAGCGAAAGAAACGCCGGCAGCGAACGATTTGCCGAGGTCGGGCCCAGTTCCAGAGACACCACCGAGCCGATATGCGGCGCGATTCGTGCGAGGCTTGAGGCGGGATTGCGGCCAATCTGCACCCACGTCTGGCCCAGGCCATGGACGGCAGCCCAGGCCCGCACGGAACGCACCAGCGCCACCGAATCGAGCTGATCGGCAATCTTCGGCATCAGTCCCTGCGGGAAGCGAATGTCGCCGTAAGAGGTAGGCGCCATGAACGCGGGGGTCCACGGCCCTTCCTTCAGATCGAAAGTATCGGAATGGCTGGGCGCGCCGGTCATCAGGATAAAGATGACGTTCTTGGCGGTGCCGATGGTGTTTGGGGAGGCTTTGGCCACCGTTTCCATCGGGCGCGACGGCATCAGGAAATAACCGCTGACCGCGGCGCCCACATGGCGGAAAAACATGCGCCTGCCCAGTTGCGGCTGCTTCCAGAAACGCGTTCCCTGAATCTTGCTCCAATCGGTGCCGAAACGATCTTTCATAAGTCCTCGGTTAATAGCTGAACAGGAAATCGACCTTGTTGATCGCCACCCACGCCATATCTTCGACCGCCGTATTTCTGGCCGCGGTGGTGGTGTACTTCGACAGAAAATTCAGGCCCCGATCCAGCTCCCGGGCCGACGGTTTGCGCGATAGAAACGTCAGAAAGATCTCATTGACGATGGCATCGTTGGTTGGAAGCTTGGCGATATCCGCCAACGCCGGCGATGCGGCCAGCCTGGTCCGCGAGTTCACAAAATTGTCGTTCATCAGGCTGAGTTGCTGCAGAATGGAGCCCGCTTGACTGCGCGCCTGCGTATCCCGGTTGCCGCGGATGAAGCTGTTCATGAAATTGGCCACGCCGCCATTGCTTCTGGGCTCCAGCGTATCCGGCAGTTGCATCGCCCAGATCGTGGGATCCGGTAGCATGGGCGAAGGATCGGTGGGCGAAGAGCGGTTGCTGGAGGCCTGCACCGGATACTTGCCCAGAACGCCGGTCGCCTGGGCGATGGCATCGTGGATTTCTTCGCCGTCCAAGCGGCGCGGATAGTGGCGCGCGAAAAGGGGAACGTACTCCACCTTCCAATCGCCGTCGTAACGGGAGCTTAACTGATAGGCGTTAGATTGGGCGATCAGGCGGATGAACTCGCGCAGATTGTAGCCGCTATCGACAAAAGCCTGGGACAGCTTTTCGAGCAGTTCGGGGTGCGTCGCTTGCAGTGCCCAAGGGGCGGGCGGAGGATTGCCGGGATCCAGGCGGTCCGGATCGAGACCGTCGACCGGTTCCACCAGTCCCATATTGAACATCTGCTTCCAGATCCGGTTCGCGAAATTGCGCGCAAACATGGGATCGCTGGTCATGTTGTCGGCAAAGGAGGCGCGCCAGTTTCCGTCTTTCGGCTTGGCGAGAGTCCCGCGGTACTCGGGTGTAACCTGATTGGCGGCCGCGTTCACGGCGGTTGGGCAGCGATTCGTCTTCGGATCCAGCGGCAAGGCGTTGGTGCAGCGGGCGGGCCGGTTGCCGTAGGTGATATTCAGATCGTACTGGCCGCCGGGCGCATCCTGCACGTCGACGCTCTGGTAATAGGGATCGGTGTATTGCCCGGCCTGCTGCCCGTATCGATTTAATCGCATGCGGGAAAAGAAGGCCGACATTCTCCAGGCTTCCATGCGGCTGGTGCGCGAACCCCAGAGGCTCAACGTGTCCAAGTGTCCGCGGCCGCTGTGGCAGGCGAGGCAATCGTAGTGGGCCATGCCGAGGAAGGCGCTTGCCGTCTTCATCAGCATCATGTCATAGGTGTCCTGCGCCGGTCCGTTCGCGGCTTGCGCGTTGATGGCGAAATTGGTTGCGCCGGTGTCCGGGTTGAAATCGTTACCACCGGAGCCAACCGCCTCCCAGGCTATGTCGCGCACCGATTTGGAGTCTGCAATAGACTTCTTAATATAGTTGTAATAGGCGTTCCGTCCGTCGATCACGCGCCCGAAATTGGCGGTGGAAAGGGTGTTGGCGCCGTTCTGCAAAATGTCGCCGAACCAGACGGTCCACTTGTCCACAAACTCGGGAGAATAGAGGAGTTTCCCGATCAGGTCGTTGCGCTTGTTGGGGTCCGTGCCGGCGACAAAGTTGCGAACCTGGAGAGCGGTTGGAATGCGGCCGGTGATATCCAAAGTAGCCCGGCGGACGAACTCTTCATCGGTGGTGAGGGGTGCCGCATCGGCGTTCGCCTGTGCCATCTTGCCGAAGATCTGCTCGTCGATGAAGTTGTTCCGGGTGACGCTGGAAGCGGCTACCGTGTTGCCGGCTGACGCGACGCTGAAGCGGGCAGCGCCAAGCTTTTGCAGACGGTCTGAAATATCGTTCCGGATGCGGCTTTGGGAGGAAAGGAACTCCTCAGGGGCTGCGTTGAAGGTGCAATCCTTCATGGAGGCGATTGTTTCCGCTCCATCCGCGGCGAAAGAAGATGTTGCAAGAGCGACTCCGAAAACCGGAGTAAAGAGAAACGTCCACGAGCGCATACTTGTGTCCCCTACCGGAAAGGCTGTATCCCTTACGGCCCCTCACGAAGTATAACAAGTTCGTCCGGCGAAACTCTCGGTACTAGGTAGAAATTCTTCGGAAGCGGGTAACTTTTGAGGCGAGGCCTACGTCAGTTGGGCGCGGTGCTAGTGGATCTCTTTGCTGGTAAGCGTGGCGGGCTCCGGGCCCCAGTTCTCGCGGATGACGGTGGTCTGGTCTGAATAGAAGCTGCGGCGTCCGGAACTGTTGTAAGCCTCGGGAACGGCAGTGACCGCGTAGCCGGTGGGTGTGGCTTGAATTTGGAATACGAATCCCGACTTCTTGCCCTGGGCAAAGTCGCCTGGAATGAGGTCCGCTCCGGTTGGGCCGGGTTGACCGCTATTCGGGGGGCCCAGTTCGCTCATCTGAACCGCGTACTTGCCGAACTGCGAATAGTATTGCGTCTCGGCCGTGTGGACGGTGCCGATCTGCTTCACCGCCGCAGTTTCCTGAGCGTACATTCTGGACTGGTTCAGCTTAGGGACGGCGATGGCGGCCAGAACCATGATGATGGCCACCACGATCAGCAACTCAATGAGGGAAAACCCTCTGCGCCTACGGAAAGATGCGACTCGCATACAGATATAATGACGCATTTCGCGGGCGATGCGTTTAGTAGTCTTTAGGGGCGCGACATGAATTGGAGGTAACGCCCGCTTTTGAATGTGCTCCATGGGCTGAAGCCTCCTTTTTCCTGGTAAAGCTGGTAGGCGAAATCGATATTCGCCTTACAGTCGAGCAAGTCGCGGAGGTTGAGGCCGGGGCGCTCCAGATGAACGGTATTGATCTGGAAGTAGCCCCAGTCGAGGGTTCCGTTGGAATTGTAGTGGTAGATCCCGCAATTGCCTTGCGGGTTTTCCGCCCGTTGAATGGCGAGTGCGACACGGCAATCCGCGCCGAATTTCCCGCAGGCGTATTGCTGCCAGGCGGAGAGGCCGCGGCCATTCTGGTCGGCTTGGGCCTGGGTGGCGCTCTCTGAGACAGTGCGCCCGGTGATTACGATGGGCGAATGTAACTGGACTGGCGATTGGAAGCTGAGTGTGTAGCGCTGGTGGAACAGCACCCCGGCGGTGATCAGGGCGAATCCGACGGTGAAGGGGAGCCAGATGCTGACGGGCGATTGGGCGGAACGGCCGGGGGATTTCCGGGACCGCGCGGACGGACTGCGCTTTCGCTTGGCGGGAGGCGTTAATGCGCCCACGGATTCAACACCTGAACCTGCGAATTCACGAAGGCGATGGCATTTCGAGTGACCAGCGTGAGATTGTAATGAAGCGCTGTGGCCGCGAGTAAACCGTCGACAATTGGAACGTGTATTCCTCCGCCTTTCGCGCGAGCGGCAAGCAAAGCCCAGCGATTGGCTACGGGCGCATCAATGGCCAGGATCCTGCCCGAGAACCGGGATTGCAGGTCAAACTCCAGCCATGTTTCGAGCTGTTTCCGGCGCTTCCCCTTTTCAAATCGAGCCAAACCTTCGCGGATCTCCCCCAACGTAAGAACGCTCAGGTATAGCAAGCCTTCATCGGTCGCCTCTATCCATTCCGTGACGCGCGGCTCGGGCTTAATCCGAACGAGCTCTGAAACGCAACTGGTGTCGAGAAGAAAGCCGCTCACAGTTCGATGTCTCGCTTCAAATCCAATTCCAGACCAACCAGCGGAGATTCTCGAAAGAACTGCACTAAATTTTTGGGTTGACGGGACCGGGTCACAAGCTTGTCGAATTGCTCGACCGGCATCATTACCACGCCGTCCTTGCCTTGCCGCGTGATCAGTTGCGGCCCTTCCGTTCGCGCCAGTCGAAACACTTCGCTGAAACGAGCCTTCGCCGCCTGGAGTTGCCAGGCAGGACCTGCGGGCGCAAGATTCTTGAGCTTAGCCGGAGTGGCTTGCCGCCGCGACTTTTTGAAAGCTTTTGGCAGGAGGGTCCTTTTCCTAACTAGTCAGACTAGTCATAAGATAATTAATCCTAAGCGCCGTGTCAAGTGATCGGGGGGGGGTATCAGCGCCACGCAAAGCGGCCTTCCCCTTACTGTCTCCGGCGGCGCAGGCGGGCCCAACCGCGAATGTAACGGCCAAAACGCCACCGGCAGGCCATCCGGCACCGCCGCAGCTAGCGTCCCGACTGGCGCGGGTTTGGTCAACTTCGATTTCTCCGCGTGCAAGACGTTCCGGGTAACCGCGGGCAAGCGGGTTGAGATCCGCCCGGAGCGGCTTAACACTTTCAATCGCGCCCAATTCCTGAACCCGCCGGCTGCAGTGAACACCGGTACAACCGGCAGGCCTATCAATGCGAAGCCCTCCCGGTGGATGCAAATGGCGCTGAAGTTTGTTTTCCGGCGGGCGAAAGCGTTCGGCGTCAGGCGTTCGGCGTTAGGCGGTGCTTCCCGGAAATCGGAGCACCGCTGAATCCGCGAAGTTCTGGATTCACTCCATCCGCATCCCACCGTTGATTTCTATCGACTCGCCCACGATATAGGAAGATTCTTCGCCTGCCAGGAACGAAATGAGCGTGGCGACTTCCGCGGCGGTTCCGGCACGACCCTGCGGAACCGTCTGCAATAAGAGCTTCATTCGTTCCGGTGGGGTGAACTTTTCGTGAATCGGCGTTTCAATGATGCCGGGGTTCACGGCATTCACTCGAATTCCGTAAGCGATTAGCTCTTTTGCAAGAGACTTGGTCATGCACACAACGGCGGCCTTGGCGGCGGCATACGGCATCACTCCGGGGCTGCCGCCGTTACGCGCCGCTATGGAGGCAACATTAACGATGCAGCCCGACTTCCGAGCCATCATTTGCGGCGCCACGGCGCGCGTCATACGCAGGACGCTGCCGAGATTCGTATCCATGACCTGCTGCCAAAACCCGTCGGTTATTTCAAGCAGGCTCCGGCGGCCAACCAGGGAACCGGCGTTATTCACCAGCACGTCGATGCGGCCGAACTGTTCCAGGACTTGACCCGCCAGCGTTCCGGCACCGGAAGCACAGGAAAGATCAGCTTGGAATACGGCCGCTTGCCCACCTTCATTCCGGATGCGATTTACGATATCAAGCGCGGCCGCTTCACTGCTGTTGTAGTGAACCCCAACGGTGGAACCACGGCCGGCTAAGACCAGTGCGGTGGCGGCGCCGATACCCGTACTGGATCCAGTGACAAGACTAACGTGACCAACAGGGAAGGGTTTCATCCGATTATGGGAATACGGGCAACTCGAGGATCGCGGAAGCGGCCGGCTTCATCGGTACTTCGAGTGGAGAACTCAGAAACGAGAGCCCCGCCAGGACCCGCCTGAATCCAGTACGGCAAATCAGGACTGAGCGTATACGGGCCGCCGGGCTGCAGGCAGATCTCAGGACGCGGGGTGTAATACGGTTCGCCGCCAGGCGGAGGCCGGCAAGCCGCGGTCGCTACTGGATTGCCGGGGACGCACAGGTGCACTATCCCCCAACGGCAACGAAATGTCCCCTCTTTACCTGGAAGGCCATCAACGGCCGGATGCCAGTGCTCCGGGGAAGTTTGCCGCAAAAACATCACAATTCCCTTAGCACGGCATCTAGCCGCTTCGAAGCGGTCCTTTTCTTCCGGAGTAATGACAATCCCGGTCGCTTTCAGCATTACGGCAGCTTTGGAGACGACTTCCGAATCGTGTTGAGTTGAGATCATGACTGCTTCTTCCAGAGGTTAACAAACCGATCGTACCGCGTTCACGATATGTCCCACGGAAGGAATATAGTAGTTTTCCGTGACGGCGGCAACGGGGACGGGAGTGACCGGCGCAGCGACCCTGAGTATTGGCGCTTCCAGATGATCGATGCACTCATCCGGAACCCCGGGGGGCGAGCTCAGCACGCCAGCCGCCGGTAACGCCGTTGCGGGCTATCTGCAAACACTCCAGGCCCATGCTTCCCTGCCCGAACACGACCACCGAATCGCCGATGCCGATTTGCGCGGTCTCCACCAGTCTGAAATCCCGTCGTCCACCTTCACCAGTGCAATTTCCGGTAGGATCGCGCGCTCGCTGAAGCAACCCGGCATCTGGAAACCGATGATGGAGCCCTTTCGGCAAAAGTTGCTGCGTCCGGAAAGGCAGTGCACGCACGTCTCGCAGGGAAGCTTGGCTCGGGCCGCAACCCGGGCCCCTACCTTAGAATCGTGTAACGCCGGGGCCAGTCTCTAAAATGCGCACGCAGAACTCATGTCCGAATAGCTGAACAGGCGCCTCTGTCTCCAGTCTGTGTTTGATCTTTTCAAATGCAAGCGTCGGGATTCCGAAGGCGAGTTGCGCCCCAGTCCCGCTTGGCTGCACACAGAGAACCTCAACGATCACGTGCCGGGGTTTCAAGAAGGGATCGCGAGTGTCATCCCGCGGCATGTCGTTAAACCCATAAAACTTCCACGCTTTCATCGAAGGCCTCGCTTGTTCAATGTATGATTGTGCAAGACCATGTGGTTGTTGGTAATTGAACCAGGTTCACTCCTCTCCATTTTGACTCGTAACAAATCAGAGACTATCAAGCGATTCCCATTTATGGTGAAGGGGTTTTGTAATTCTGTGCGGCGTCGACCGCCCTCCGTTTGACTTGGTGGTGGGTCATCCGGAGTGGTGAGTCATCCGGCCTGTCTCGCCAGTGCCGGGGGCGATCTGGCCAGAAGACGGCGACTCGCTGCGAAGTTGGGTTCACCTCGTCGCATGGAAACGACTCGTCGCCCCAACGGCTGGTGACCCGCGCACCCGTTTTGCGCCTCCCTTCGGCACAAGTCTCGTTGCTGGCGCTTCTGCCTGCTTGTAGAATCGATGACTTGTCTGTTATCGGAATTTTGGGAGCGGGCGAATTTCACGCTCGCCGCCGGAATATCTCTTCAATAACTTCCAGTCGGCCCGGTTCGTTAAATTGCCCGCATCCGATTCCCGCGCGGCTTTTCTTCAACTTCAGCCAAGCCCAAGACCTTCAGAACCGGAGGCACATACATCGCGAAGCGTCCACGGAAACCTTTCTTCAAACCGTACCAGCCGCCCACCGGATTGTTGGCCGATCGAGCCCAAGCCTCCACTGTTCCTTCGGCGGCATCCTTCTGCTCATCCGCGCTGCCGAGCAGCATCCAGTCGCCGTGGGCTTTGAGCATCGCGCAGAGATCGCCGATGCATCGGACGTGATAACGCAGTTCAGTTTTTCCTACGATCACCACCAGCGCGGGCGGCTCCAGTTTTTCATCACGAAAAGCGGTGAATTCCGACCCGCCGCTCGGTGTTTTTAACGTCCACGGATTTTCTCTAGTCCCGCCGGTCTCTTTCTTCATCCGTCCTCCGCTTTCTCCTTACAATGTAGCCGCAAACTCTTCCGTGTCAGCGTGCGCCGTCAAACGAAACGTCCGCACGCTGTCGACATTTACGCGGCGATGTAGCGCCCGCCCATATTACCAAGGCACCCACGAACAGGAAAAAGAAGGTGTGGTCCCACCGCCCTCCGGGTGCGAGAGATCTTCGCGAATCACCCCGGCCTACTCCGTCATTTCGATTGGTCGGCCATGCCCGCGCGGTCCGATCAAGCCCGGCGGGATTTCCGGTGCGGCGCTGGTTAGGCAGAGGCTACCCCTCAGCCTTCAGCGTCAATCGGTCTGGTGAATTCGCGCACATCACGCTAGAACGTGATCTTTGCCGCAAGCTGAATGATACGCGGATCGAAGGTGTCGGTCGGAGTGAGGAACCCCGCCGCCGGACTGAACACACGCGTCGCCGCATTGAAGTTATACTGCGTGGTCAGAAGCGCGCTGTAGTTCGGATGATTGGCCAGGTTGAACGCCTCGAAAATCAGCTTCAGCCGGGCGCGTTCGCGGTAGAGCGCTATATCCCTCGAGAAGCGAATATCCACTGTTGCGAACCCCGGGCCTTCAAAGGTGTTGCGTCCGGTGTAGGGCGAGCGGTCGTTCCGGGTGTTGCCGTCGTTGTTCACGTCGCTGCTGCCGCCAACGGTGGAATTGTAGAAGCGGCCGCTCTGCCAGTTCGCCAGCGTGGAGAACTGATAGCCGGAGAGCACAGCGCGCACTACAGCGTTAGTTGAGGACTTGGCGTAATTGAGATCCCAAACGCCGGAGAGGACGAACCGGTGGCGCAGGTCCGCATTTCCGCGGCCGCGATCCAGATTTGGCAGCAGCGTATCCTGCGCCACTTTACCATCGTCACCGCCGCCAACCACTACCGAAGTCTGATCGGGGACGGTGTCCAGAACCTTGGAGAACGTGTACGAGGTCTGCACCTGAAAACCCTTCGAGAAGCGCTTGGTCAGTTGGAGAAAGCCGCCGTGATAGATGGAGTCCGCGCCACTGTCGAACTCGCTCACGCGGCGGAAATTCTTCATCGGACGAAGGTCGGGGTGGCGGAAAAACGGCGCCGCCGATCCGTCGGCAAATGTGCCCGCCGTGGAAATGGACGGATAAAGGTTGATGTCGCGCGTGCGAGTCAGGTGTTCGCCGCGAACCCCCAGATACCCCAGCGTCACCGCGTAGTCTTTAGCGAATTGCCGTTCGACGTTCAGGCTCCACTGGTGCGTCAGAGGTTGGACATAATCCGGCGCGAAAACGTAGATGTCCGGCGTACGCGCGACGGTGGGCGGAGCGCTCAGGATAGCCGGATAAGTGGGCAGCAACGCCGCTTGCGCGGGGTTCGCGGAGCTTAGGGAGTAGGTCTGAACCTGGATGCCGTTCTGCGAAAAGGCGGTCCCGGTGAGGATTGATGGCGTCCGTCCGTAGTAGATGCCATAGCCGCCGCGGATCACTGTACTGCCGCTGCCGTCCAGTTTGTAGGCGAAGCCGAAGCGCGGTGCGATGTTGTTCCGGTCCCGGTTGATCCGCGATGTGTCAAGGCCGGCGGCGAGAAGGTCGGGATCGGAGTTTTTGACCTTGGGTTGCGCGTAGTTGAAGGCGTCGTAGCGGATGCCGTAGTTGAGCGTCAGGCGATCGGTTACGCGCCAGCTATCCTGGGCGAAGAACGCGATTTCATTGACGTTCGGCCGGGTAAGCGCCCCGTCCGTGCCGGCGCCGGCAAAGCCTTGCGTGAAGCTGGCAGCTTTCCTGGCCGCGAAATCGGCGTACGTGTTGAACTGGTACGAACCGCTGAAATTGCCCGGGAAGAAGTTGTCGATATGCTGAAAATTCATATCGGCGCCCATCTTGTAGGCATGGCGTCCGCGGTTGTAGG
The DNA here is from genome assembly GCA_025350445.1 of Bryobacteraceae bacterium. Next base: position 10,611 of record JANXXV010000924.1, read on the forward strand.
ATAGCGCCTCAACTATCTGGTAGGTTCGCGCGTTGGTGTATCGCGGGCTGAAGCTATTGCGGCCGATATTGAGTATGGTCGCGCCGTTCTGGCGAATCTGCGCCTCGGGCGCGGTGGAATTGGCGGCGCCTGGCTCATTGTCGCGCGTGAAGATGAAGCGGGATTCCAGCACTGCCTTGGAGCCGAGTACGAAAGTGTGGTTACCGGCGAAATTGTCCGTGCTCACGTCGCTGTTTCCCGTATGTTCGGCGGCGCTGCTTTGACCGGTATTTTCAAAGTTGACACCCTTGAAGCGG
>JANXXV010000946.1 GCA_025350445.1 Bryobacteraceae bacterium
CTCCACCACCGGGTTCGCGAATCGTTTCGCCGAACAGCGCGCTGCCGGGTTCTACAGGTTCGTGCAAGGCCTTGCGGTTTCGTCCATTGGCATCGGTTCCTATCTGGGGGATCTCGACGACAAAACCGATCTCGGTTACACCGGCGCGACGACTGCCGCCATACGCGGCGGCATCAACTTCATCGACACTTCGCTCAACTACCGGAATCAGAGATCGGAGTTGTCGATAGGGAAGGCAATCGCCGGGCTGACCGCTGCCGGCGAACTGCGCCGCTCGGAGTTCGTGGTGTGCACCAAGGCGGGATACCTGGTGCCCAACGCGACACCCGGACTCAACCCGGCCGAGGTTGTGGGGCGAATGCATTGCCTCTCCCCGGCGTTCCTTTCCGATCAACTGGACCGCAGCCGGATCAACCTGGGCCTCGAAACCATCGATATTTTCTATCTCCACAACCCGGAAACCCAACTCAGAGCAATGTCGCGAAGCGATTTTGACGCCCGCATTCACTCGGCGTTTGAGCTTTTGGAACAGCAAGCGATCGAAGGGAAGATACAGTTCTACGGCGCGGCTACCTGGGACGGTTTCCGCAAACCCGCCGGACATTCCGAAGGACTTTCGCTGGTGCGGATGGAGGAAATTGCCCGTGCAGCGGGCGGTGCCGGTCATCGCTTCCGCTTTATCCAGTTGCCTCTGAATCTGGCTATGGGAGAAGCGATGGGGCAGCGGAGCGAAACCGTGGACGGCAAGCCGGCAACGGTCCTGGAAGCCGCCGCGCACCTTGGGATCTCGGTCGTCGCCAGCGCGTCACTACTGCAGGCCCGGCTGGCACGGAATCTTCCGGATGAAGTGGCGCAGTCGTTCCCCGGTTTTGAAACCGATGCCCAGCGGGCGTTGCAGTTCGCGCGATCCGCACCCGGCGTTTCCGTGGCTCTGGTGGGCATGAGCAGCGCCGCGCACGTCAAAGAGAATCTCGCCGTCGCCTCCGTTCCGCCAGTCCCGAAACCAGAGTTTCTCCGAATGTTCAACCAGGAGCGGTAGGTGTTCGCCGGAATTCCCCAGGTCATCGATCCCGCCACAGGCGATCCGGAAGTAACCCTCGCGGAGCTTCCGAAAGGTCCAGCGGTATTTGCCATTTGGCCGCCGCAAGGCGCACCCTACCTGGGCAAGACGAATGTGCTATCGCGACGGCTGAAGCGGCTGCTGCGCATTAGGGCGCAGCCGTCCCGCATGTTGAACCTTCATGGAACGGCCGCGCGCGTGGATTACTGGCCCACCGCATCGCGCCTGGAAGGCAGCCTGGTGCTGTATGAACTGGCTCGCAGGCACCTTCCGGCGGACTACATCGAATTTCTGAAACTGCGGATGCCGGCGTATATCAAGTTGATTCAATCAAACAGGTTCCCGCGCACGCAAGTCACCACCCGCATCGGCCGTGAAGCTTCGCAATACTACGGTCCTTTCAAATCCAGGGCCGCCGCGGAAGAGTTTGAACACGGCTTCCTCGATCTGTTTCAACTCCGCCGCTGCCAGGAGGACCTTGAGCCGCGCCCCGAACACCCCGGCTGCATCTACGGCGAAATGAGCATGTGCCTCCGGCCGTGCCAGCAGGTTGTGGGCGTTGCCGAATACGCAAGCGAAGCAGCCAGGGTGGCGGAGTTTCTTGCAACCAACGGCCGGCAACTGCTTCACACAACCGAGGCTGCCCGCGACCGCCTGAGCGCTGAAATGGATTTTGAAGCAGCCGCGCGGCAACACAAGCGCGTGGACCGCATCGAAGAGGTGCTGAAGCTTCGCGATGCACTGGCCTTCGACATCGACCGCCTCAACGGAGTCGCTGTAACCGCTTCCGCTACTCCGGCCTGCGTGAAGCTATGGTTTGTGATCGCCGGATGCTGGCAGGCCCCGGAAGATTTCCAGGTGGGCGCATCGGGGGACAAGTCCGTCTCCATCGATCACCGCCTGCGCGATGTAGCGGGATCTCTCTGCGTGATCAAAGTGGCCGGACGGGAGCGCCAGGAACACCTCGCACTTCTCGCGCGCTGGTTCTATTCCAGTTGGCGCGACGGCGAGTGGATCCCGTTTGACGACATGGAGAAACTTTCATACAGAAAACTCACCGCAGCCGTGTCCCGCGTGGCTTCCGGTGCGATTCTCTTGTAATCAACTTCGCGCTGGAAGCGTCCATCCGTACGTGACGAAGACAAAGTGGCTTTGCTCCGCGATTCTGTTGTCCGCCGCGGCACTTTCCGGCTGCGCGACAACCAATATCAACCGCATTCTGGCTGACCCGCACCGCTACCGTCATCGCGAGGTTCGAGTGGAGGGCACCGTCACCAACGTGATCGGCGCGCTCAACACGGGCGTCTATCAGGTGGATGACGGAACCGGGAAAATCTTCGTGGTTTCCGGACGCGGCATCCCCGCTAAAGGGGTCCGCATCAAGGTGAACGGCAATGTTACGGAAGGTGTCAACATCATGGGCAAATCCTTTGGCACGTCCATCCAGGAACATGGCCACAAGGTCAAGTTCTAGTTCTTGGGCAGCGCGTTGCTTAGCGCCTCGGCTACCTGCGTCGCCAATGCCTGATACCCGGCCGGGGTGTAGTGGACGTTTTCTTTCAACTGAATCTCGCTCTCCCGCGGTAGCACAAACGAATATAAATCGTCGATAGGTATTTGGTTCAGCTCCATAATCCTCTTTGCCGCCGCATTGTAAACAGGCACGTCTGAAGGCGTGCGCGGTGGATCCAGCTTTCCCTCCGGCACTGGTGTCGTGTTGGCCCAAATCAACTTCGCGCCAGTAACCTTCAATTGCTTTACCAGTTCGTTCAGGTTCGTCTCATATTCATCGATCTCCGCCTGATGCCGTCCTCCCGGCATGATCTTCAGATCGTGCAATCCCCAATTGAAGTGGATCACGTCCCATTTCCCGGTACCCAGCCAGTCGCGCAAGTTCTGCAGCCCGTTCAGGCTAGGGCCGCCGTTGGTCAGAATGCGATGCACGTTGGCTTTGCCTTCCAGCAGTGCCCGCACCGGCAGCGTATAGCCAATCGATATGGAATCGCCGATTAACAGGATCCGCGGCAATCCCGGCGCGTCCTGTACTTCCACATAGGCGGGATTCGGTTTGGCCGCTCCCGTTTCTTGACCGCACAGTGGAACAAGACTCAGGATGAGCGAGCAAACCAGAAGCGCAAAGGCCGATTGCGGCGGCGCCCATCGAATGGGGAGCCCGGCGGACTCGGCCGCCGGAAGCGAGTCCGTCTTGCGCGGGTTACTCAGAAGCGCAAAGGCCGATTCCGGCGGCGCACATCGAACGGGGAACTCGGCGGACTTGGCCGCCGGAAGCGAGTCCGTCTTGCGCGGGTTACTCGGGAGTTTCATAGGTCTCCAATTTTATTCCAGCAGCGATTGCCGGATTCGAAGATAAGCGTCGAACCTTGCCTGTAAGATGTCGCCCCGCGCTAATGCAACTTTCACTTCACAGCCAGGCTCATGCGTGTGTGTGCAATTGGCATACGTGCAACCGCGCGAGTAGAGCCCGAATTCGTGGAAGTACGCGCTCAACTCTTCCGCGTTGATCTCCCAAAGCCCGAATTGCCGGATGCCCGGTGTATCGATTACCTTCGTGCCATTCGCCAGAATATGCAGTGACGACGACGTGGTAGCGTGCTGCCCCTTGTTGTGCGCCTCGCTCACCGCTTTGGTGGCCAGTGCCAACGACGGGCAGACCGCGTTCAATACCGACGATTTCCCCACGCCGCTTTGGCCGGAAAACACGCACGTCCGCCCCGCCAGCGCATCCATCAATTCAGAAATCCCAGCGCCCGTAGCAGCCGAACACAGCACCACCGCAACGCCGATTTCCCGATAGACGTTCAGTGCCTCCAGTTCCCGCAGGTCCTGCAACAGATCGATCTTATTCACGCAAATCAGCGGTTCAGCTCCGCCGCGTTGAATAGCCACCAGGTAGCGGTCAATCAACCCTACCCGCAACGTTGGCGAAGATACGGAAACCACGTTCACCACCACATCCACGTTAACGGCTAATATTCGCTCCACTCTGGGATTGTGCGGGTCGGGCCTCGAAAGTGTGGTCCGCCGGGGTAAAATCGTCTGCACTGCACCCGGTGCGAACCGTACCCGGTCGCCGATTGCAAGCCCCGGCAGCGAGCGGCACCGCAACGTAGCGCCGTTCACATTCAGCCGGCACACGCCCTTCCCAATGGCCGTCACCAGGCCCTCTTCGGTGGCGCCCGCCTCCATGGGCGCCGCGGTGCGCGGCGGCGATGGTGCGCGCTTTGGTTCGGATGTCAGCGGGTCTTCGTCGTCCCAGTCCGCCGTTCTTGTATCCAGCCGCAATCGCGGCGGAGGTTCCGCCTTCGGTCCAGCGGCGGCAGCGATGTACTTCTGCCGCTCCCGTTGTCTCTCCAGTTTGGAAATATCTTTCTGATTTCGCTTTTCCTGTCGTGTCACTTCAAGTCTCCTGGGATTTTCAGAAACTACACGGAAGGCACTCTGGGGGATCCCGTGTGGACGCGCAGAGTTTAGCGAACAGTCATAGGCAGTTGATATTCAAGCTACCACGAACTAAATCCCTTTGGGATTACCCAAAAGTGAAAGCAGATGCGCTTGCGCGGCTGCGTCGTCTCGTATGACCCGCCAGCTGGCGAAAGCGGTCTCTACATCGGTTATCAGCATGAGGGCGTCCGTTCTTGTCCATGGGGTAGCGTTATCGTAATCGGCCATCAGGCGTTGTTGCTGCGCCTGAAGAAACGTATGCGATACAAAGTGCAAGTGACGCATGCACTCAAGGTCCAGGCTGGGAACTGGTTTGGCGCTCATGAATTTGTTGCACTCGGCTCGCTGCCTATCGGAAGCCGATTTCATCTTGCAGTGTTCAAAGTATCTTGCAAGCAACGGCCTCTGGTCAACTCTTTTCCAATTGAGCGTGGCTTCTGAAATAAGGAGGTGGAAAAGTGCGTAGTACGCTGTTGAGACAGCCCGCCGTAAACTCGCCTGGCGAGGCCGTTTCGGCTCACGCTTGGCAAGATGCCTTGCCTGTTCAAGCAGGTGTTCGGCAAATGCCATCCATCACGCCCACGCCGCTTCCTTAAGTTCAGCCTGTTCGGACTCGCTGCGAAAGTTGAAGTAGTAATAGAGGCCAAGCTCTTCGGGCCTTACTTCAC
>JANXXV010000973.1 GCA_025350445.1 Bryobacteraceae bacterium
GCGGCTTGGTCTCCGCATGAAGGAAAGCAGCCGAAACGGCAAGTGATAGAAGAACACAGCGAGTGATCATTTAGGCACTCATTTTAGCCGTTGGCGGGTTCGTACCGCCCGTTGCCGAAGGACGGATTTCTCTATCCCGGAATTGTTCCTGAAAGCCGCCGTTGGATTGAACAGCTCGCCAACTGGTATACCCCCGATCATGACCCGTTCGTGCTTGCCGATCAGAATCGCTTCCGGTTGGATGGCATGCGCATCCGACTGGTGATCGGCACCAAAGACGTTGCGTTTGAGGATTCCGAAGCGCTGCATGCGCACTTCCAGAAGATCGGCGTGCTGCATGAGTATGAGGTGGTTCTGGGCGTGCCGCATAACACGGCTTTGTACTACGAACGAGTGGGTGTGGAGGGCTTCCAATTCCACTTGCCCGCGCTGCAGGCTACCCGCCCATAAGCACGAAATACCGCGAACGGCCTGGAGCGAAAGTGTGACTGCATCCGGCGATCTTGGAGTATAAACTTAGGCACCCGAAACCAATGCTAGCAATCCCGCAGTACTTTCCCCGTTTGGAGGCACACCGATGCGACACCTAAAGCATGCCCGAATTCTGATCACCCTCTGCGTTGCAGGGACGCTGCACGCCGCCGAGCCGGCGCTGACCGAACAATTCTACAACGCTATCCGCTCCGGCAATCAAGCGGCGGTAACCAAGCTTCTCGCCGGCGGGGCTGACGTCAATACACGCGATTCGCGGGGCAACACGCCGCTGATGTATGCCTCCGCTGTCGGATCGCCAGACATGATGCGGAACCTTCTGGCGGCGGGCGCGGACGCGAAGGCGAAAAACAGCTTCGAATCCACCGCACTGCTGTGGTGCACCAGCGATCTGGCCAAAGTGCGGCTGCTGCTGGACAAAGGCGCCGACGTGAACGCGCGGACGAAGCAGGGCTTTTCGCCGCTGTTCATCGCAGCGGCGCACGACGGCAATGTCGACGTCATACGGCTCTTACTGGAGCGCGGCGCGGATGCGAAGGCGCCCAGTCCGGCCGGAGCGACCGGAGCGTTGATGATGTCGGCGAGAGCGAACGACACGGCGAGCGCCAAGCTGTTGCTCGAGAACGGCGCGCTGGCAAAGGCCAAGGGGCTCGCGGGATTTACGGCTCTGATCAGCGCGGCGGGTTATGGCAATACGGAGCTGGTGAAACTGCTGCTCGCGCGCGGCGCGGATGTTAACGCGCAGTCGGACCCGGTATTCTCGAAGGTTAAGAACGGCGACATCGGGATCGGCAGCCTCACGCCGCTGCTGCTCGCCGTCAATGGGCCAAGTCCGGAGACTGTGCGGCTGCTTTTGGACGCCGGCGCCGACGTCAACGTCCGCGACGTGCGGGGGATGACTCCGCTGATGCTGGCGGTCGCAAGCGACCATCCGAATGAGAAGATCGTCCGCATGCTGTTCGCCAAATCGCCGGCGATGGATGCCAGGTCAAAGGCCGGGGAAACGGCGCTGGATTGGGCAATGAAGTTCCAGAATCCTGCGATCCTGCCTTTGATCCGTAGCGCGTCGGCCGGCATGGAGCCCGCCAAACGGGAGCAGGTTTCCGTTTCTTACGCCAAGCTGGATGCGCGCGCTGCCGTGGAAAAGAGTGTGGGGATGATGCAAAAGGCTTACACTTCATTCTTCAGGGAAGGGGGCTGTGTCAGCTGCCATTCGGGCAATATCACCAGCATGACGGTAGCGGCCGCCCGGGCAAAGGGCGTTCGCGTAGAGGAGCCGGCGGCCGCTGAACTGTTGCGCGCCACGCGGCTGCAGTTTGCCGCTCTGGCCGACGGATTACTTCAGAGACAGGACCCTCCGGCGTTGGAGATCCTGACGCTGGCGCTGGTGGGGCTTTCGTCCGAGCGCGTTGAGCCCGACCGTACATTGACTCGATGGTCCATAATGTCGCTGCGCAACAGCATGCCGACGGCTCCTGGGGCGGTTACGGAATCATGCGCCCCCCAACGGCCGATAGCCTGATCTCTGCTACCGCAGCCGGTATACGTTCGCTTCGCGGTTACATGCTTCCGGCCAGGAACGCAGAATTTGAGGAGCGAATCGCCAGGGCCGCCAAGTGGCTCCAGGCCGCCGAGCCTGTTACTACCGAAGACGCCGTGATGCAATTGCTTGGGGCAAAATGGGCAGGGGTCGACGCGGCGGCGATCAATCGTGCGGCCAAGAGAGTGCCAGCGCTGCAGCGGGCAGACGGCGGATGGGCTCAGACGCCCTTTCTCAAATCCGATGCGTATGCGACGGGAACGGCGCTGTGGGCGCTGAAGGAATCGGGCGCCGGCGGGTCGGACGCGGCGTACAAGAAAGGCGCGGCGTATCTGCTCTTGACGCAAGCGGCGGATGGGTCCTGGTATGTGGCTAGCCGCGCGCCGAAGTTTCAGCCTTACTTCGAGAGCGGATTCCCGTACGCGCACGACCAGTGGATTTCGCAGTGGGCGACCGGTTACGCTTCGCTCGCGCTGAGCTATTCGCTCGCGGAATCCCGAGCGGCTAAGTAGCCGGAAGCGCTTTCAAAGGAAGAGCGCCTTAGACTCCGCTGCTTTTCAGGCTTTACGCCTATTTGGTCAGCAAGATTGGATAGCGAACCGCCACTCGCCCGCGGCCAAAGTCTTGGATCAAACCTTGCTCCGCTTTGGCCGAAGGCGCTGTTTTGAAATCCATCGAATGCCTTCGCACCTTATGAAGATGACATCAGTCAGCCCGCCTTCCGGCGGCTCGATGCGCACGTGAAAGGGAAGGCCGCGGTCCGTCCGAGTGATCGGGACCACCACGACCAAGTTCGCTCGGCCGTGATTAAAGCGGTCATCGGAGATCACCAGACAGGGGCGCTCGCCTCCCTGCTCATGGCCCTCAACGGGATCAAGCCAGGCATACCAGACTTCGCCCCCAGAAGCGATCGCAGTCAATCCTTCTCCAGTCCATCCAGAAGAGTTGTATCCCAAAGCTGCAGCTCGGCTAGCTCCTCTTTCCATGCGACCGGGTCTGCCGCTAAGCGAAGGTAGATCTCGTCCAGCTCGCGGAAGAATTTGTCGCGGCGATACTGTTCGATGGCTTCATCAAGTACCGTTTGCATCGGCTTCCCTTAGTGCTTGGCCAGTTCCCGCAAGGTCGCTTTAGATCGAGAGCTGATTCGGATATTAACGCTTTCCGTCGTTGTGCTCAGACCCGAAGCCGATCATCATTCCACAAAACTGTAAACAGGTTCGTATACGCAAAAGTATACTCACTCATACGGCCAAGCCGGCTTCGAAAACAACCCCCCATCCACCCAAATCGTCTGTCCGGTAATAAAATCGGCCCCATCACCAGCCAGAAAACTCACAGTCTTCCCAATATCCACCGGTGTCCCTACCCGCCCCAGCGGCGTCAGCTTCGACCAAGTCCCGGCGTAATCCCCCGCCTCGTTCTTCGTCCGCTCAATC